>DASPHQ010000083.1:0-3850 GCA_035629595.1 Urbifossiella sp.
CTGGACCAGTTCCTGGCGTTCCTCAACACGTTTCGCGGCGTCGGCGAGCCGAAGGTGCTGCCGGCGGGCTGAAAGCCCGGGGACGGCCGTCCCCGGGCTTCGGCATCACTTTCCCACTCGGTACACTAACCCCCGAACCACGCCACCGTCGGGGTAGTCATGTCCGCCGCGCCCGAGCCGCTGCAGGTTCTCGTCATCGACGACGACAAACTGCTGGCCGAAACGATCGCCGAGAGCCTGGAGCGCCGCGGCCACGCCGTCACCGTCGCCACCAGCGGCCGGGCCGGGTCCGCCAAGCTCGACGCCGACCCGTTCGACGTGGTGCTGACGGACCTGCGCATGGCCGACGTGGACGGCCTCGCCATCGTCGAAAAGGCCCGCAAGGTTCAGCCGGACGCCGAGGTGTTCGTCGTCACCGGGTACGCCGAGGTGAAGACGGCCGTGGAGGCGATGAAGCGCGGGGCGTCGCACTACCTCACCAAGCCGCTCGACCTCGCCGAGCTGCGGGCGGTCGTGGACAAGTCGGCCGAGAGGGTGAGCACCGTCCGCGACCTGCGCCGGCAGCTCGACGAGAAGTTCGGGTTCGAGGGCGTGGTCGGCAACAGCCCGCGGATGCACCGCGTGTTGCAGCTGCTGAAGGCGTACGCCCCGACCACCGCGTCGGTGTTGATCCTCGGCGAGAACGGCACCGGGAAGGAGCTCGCGGCGCGGGCGCTGCACACGAACAGCCCGCGGAAGGGCCGGCCGTTCGTGGCAATGAACTGCGCCGCCCTCAACGAGAACCTCCTCGACGACGACATGTTCGGCCACGAGGACGGCGCCTTTACCGGGGCGAAGGGGCGCCGGGCCGGGCGGTTCGAGCACGCCAACGGCGGCACCCTCTTCCTCGACGAAGTCGGCGACATGCCGCTGCCGCTCCAGGCGAAGCTGCTGCGGGTGCTGGAGAACGGCGAGGTGACGCGGATCGGGGCCAACGACCCGATCCGCGTGGACGTGCGCATCCTGGCCGCGACGAACCGCGACCTCGACGCCGCGCTGAAGGACGGCAAGTTCCGCGTCGACCTGTACCACCGGCTGAAGGTGGGTGTCGTCAAGCTCCCGGCCCTTCGCGAGCGGCGCGAGGACGTGCCGCAGCTGGCGTCGCACTTCCTGAAGGATTTGGCGAAGCGCCACGGCAAGCCGGTGCCGAAGGTGGCGCCGGCGGTGTGGAAGGCGCTGGAGGCGCACGACTGGCCGGGGAACGTCCGCGAGTTGCGGAACCTCCTCGACTCGATGCTCGTCCTCGACCTCGACGGCGAGCTGACGCTCGACGACCTGCCCGAGGATTCGGGTATGAAGCCGGCGCCGGACGCCGGGGCGGCGGTGTCCGGCGCCGACCAGTTGATCGGCCGCCCGCTGGCGGAGGTGGAGCGGTACTACATGGAGAAGGCGCTGGACCTGACGGCGGGGAACCGCGAGGAGGCGGCCCGGCTGCTCGGCATCGGCGAGCGGACGCTGTACCGCAACCTCCAGAAGTGGAAGAATGAGGAGTCCGGCGATACGACCGAGTGACCGGAGGCGGGCAATGGAACCGTTCACCGAAGACGAGTTCATGTACCCGTCTGCGGACCACATGGCGAAGGCAGAGACCGACCACCACCGTCGAACCGTGAGTGACCTGATCGCCCGGCTCGACGCACGGTACGCGAGTGACCCGAACGTCTACGTCAGCGGCGGCATCAAGGTCTACTGGGAAACGTGGAACCCCTACGACCTCGTCGTGCCGGACTGCTTCGTGGCGTTCGGAGTTCCGAAGCGCGACCGCGACAAGTACCTCGCCTGGCAGGAGCCCGCCCTACCAGCCGTGGTGTTCGAGGTGTTCTCCACCGAGTCCGCAGACGACCTACCCTTTCTGCTCCACACCTACCAGAAGGACGTGAAGGTGGACGAACTGTTCCTGTTCGACCCCTTCCGCGTCCACGAGGGTGCGGCCCTGGCGGGTTACAGTCGTGTCGGCAACGAACTCCGGCAACTGGAGCCGGCAGATGGCGGTCTGACGAGTCGCAGGTTGGGGGTAAAGGTGTCGATCCAGGGGTCAAAGCTCCTGCTTCTGGACATCAAGACCGGGGCGGCGTTGCTCACGGCTCCTGAGCGCGAAGCGGCGGCACTGCGGGCGGAACTCGGCGCACTCCGGGAAATCCGGTTGGCGCGGTAACTTCGGTGCAGGACTTTTCCATCGGTTTGCCTTGAGCACCCGACATTGTGCGGCGGTCTGGTGTGTGGGAGAACTACCACACAACCGGGGAGAACCTTGATGAGCGAACCCAAGTCGAAGTTCGACGCCGCCGTTACCGACATGCGCGACATCATCCGCCGGGATGTGGCAGGCGGGTTCCGCGACGTGAGTGGGATCGCCGCCGCGGCCGTCGAGGCGGTCGCCGTGGACGGGATCGACCCGGAAGCTCTCGAACCCGTGGCCGAGGAGCTGGTCCGGGAGGTTCTGTCGGACTTTTATCGGGCGCAGACCGAGTGGCCGGACCGGACCGATTGTGACCGGTTGGACGAGGCGTTCGCCGAGTTGGAGGACCGCGGCATCCTGTGCCGACAAGACTTCTCCTGCTGTGGGACGTGCGGGGCTGGTGAGATCTGGGACGAGATCAACGCCGCGACGGACGCCGGTAAGCCGGTCCGAGGCTACGCTTTCTACCACATGCAGGACACGGAGTCGGCGGTAGAGGGGTGCGGCCTCTACCTCGCCTACGGGGCCACCGACGCCGGCGAAGACGCGGCCCTGAGTGTTGGCAGGGAGTTGGTGGAAGTCCTGTCCGCACACAACCTGACGACGCGGTGGGACGGGAGCTGGAAGACTCGCATCAAGGTGAATCTCGACTGGAAGCGCCGCCGCCCGCTCATCGCCGGGTTCCGCTGTGCCCCGCCGAAACGCTCGACCAACTGAGCTTCGCCGCCCCAGGCCGCCGACCGATAGTAGACGCATGGGTCGCATTCTCCAACTGCCGTCGCACGTCGTCACCAAGATTGCCGCCGGCGAGGTCATCGAACGGCCGTCGTCGGTCGTCAAGGAGCTCGTCGAGAACTCCATCGACGCCGGCGCCTCCCGCATCGACATCGACCTGGACGCCGGCGGCACCGAACTCATCCGCGTCGCCGACGACGGCTGCGGCATCGACCCCGACGACCTGCACCTCGCCTTCGCCCAGCACGCCACCAGCAAGCTGGCGAGCGCCGACGACCTGTTCGCCATCGGCACCATGGGCTTCCGCGGCGAGGCGCTGTCGTCGATCGCCGGCGTCGGCAAGGTGACGCTCCAGTCGCGGCCGCCGGCGCTGGCCAGCGGGTGCGAGGTGCGCTGCGACGACGGCGTCCTTTCCGCGCCGCGGCCGTGGAACGGGTCGCCGGGGACGCGGATCGAGGTGCGGCACCTGTTCTACAACGTGCCGGTCCGCAAGAAATTCCTCAAGAGCGTCGCCACCGAGCTCGGCCACGTCTGCGAGACGGTCACCCGGCTGGCGCTCGGCAACCCCGGCCTCCACATCGTCCTGCGGCACAACGGCAAGCTCGTGTACGAGATTCCCGCGTCGGCCGGGCTCGCCGACCGGATCGGTCTGTTCTTCGGCGGCGAGGTCCGCGACACGCTCTACGAGATCGACAGCGGCTCCGGTCGGCAGCGGCTCGTCGGCTTCATCGCCGACCCGAAGTGCGACCGCGGCAACGGCCGGTTGCAGTACCTGTTTGTGAACGGCCGCTGGTTCCGCGACCGGAGCGTCGCCCACGCCTTGCAGGAGTCGTTTCGCGGGCTGCTGATGACCGGCCGCTACTGCACCGGCTTCCTGTTCCTGACCGTGCCGCCGGA
>DASPHQ010000084.1:0-2843 GCA_035629595.1 Urbifossiella sp.
TTGCAGTCGTGGCAGCAGACCTGGAACACGTTGTTCCAGGCGGCCGACGCCGGCGCCGCGGAGCCGAGCAGACCGGCCGCGGCGAGGGCGAGGGCGGGCAGGCGTGATGTCATGGTGGTTCTCCGGGCGGGTCGGAACGTCTCCGACTTAAGCCTAATCCGTGCCAAGGGTGCGCCAACCGGTTTCGGGCGCCGCCACAACCCGGAAACCCGTTCTGGCGCGTCACAGCCGGCAAGGTCGGCGCATTCCGCTACGCTTCCCCAGAGTCCGCACGATTTGGGGGCTTTGGGCGGGGTCGGCGCTTGCTTTGTAAAAAGGAAAGCCCGGCAAGCTGTGCCGCCGGGTGATTCGTCTGGTGTTCCCCCCCCCGGGGTTCCCCAGACGCATTGAGTCGGCCAGACGAATGAGGATCAGAGCGACGGGCGGGGTTCGGGTGGCGACCGCGGCCGCGCCGCCGGTAGAATCGCTACCCCCGGAGGTGGCCGCGATGCTGGAGGTGGCCGACGCCCTCGCCGAAGTCCTCGCCCGCGCCCGGCCCCGGGCGCCGGAGACGCTCGGCTACGGGATCGCCGGGTGGGTACTCGCCAAAGACGTGGCCGCCGACCGCGATTCCCCGCCGTTCGATAAGTCACTCCGCGACGGGTACGCCGTCCGTTCGGCCGATCGCTTCGATTCCGAACTCCGCGTCGTGGAGGAGATTCCGGCCGGCGCCGTGCCACGGAAGGAGATCGGCCCCGGGGAATGTGCCCGCATCTACACCGGCGCCCCGATCCCGGCCGGAGCCGACGCCGTGGTGATGCAAGAGGACACGACTGCTGTCGGCGACCGCGTGACATTCCACCAGGCGCCGCGGCCCGGGTCGTGGGTCTATCGGCGTGGCGCCGAGATGCAGGCCGGCGAGGTCGTACTTCAGGCGGGGAGCATTCTGACGCCCGCGGCCGTCGGTGTAATCGCCACGGTCGGAGGGGTCGTCGAGTTGATCCCCCCGGCGAGGGTCGGCGTGGTTGCGACCGGGGACGAGCTCGTAGACGGCGGCGTGATTCCGGGTCCGGGGCAGATTCGCAATTCGAACGGCCCGATGCTGGCTTCGTTGGCCGATGGCTGTTTCGGCTCGGTGGTCGATCACGGGATTGCGCGCGACACACCCGAAGCGCTACGGGATACGATCGGCCTCGCGCTGGAGATGCGCGACGTCGTCCTGATCGCCGGCGGCGTCTCGGCGGGGAAGTTCGACCTCGTGCCCGGCGTGCTCGCGGAGCTGGGCGTCGCGGCGCACTTCCACCAGGTGCGGATGAAGCCGGGGAAGCCGCTCCTGTTCGGCACCCGCGGCGACACCCTCGTCTTCGGCCTGCCTGGCAACCCCGTCAGCGCCTTGGTGTGCTTCGAGCTGTTCGTCCGGCCGGCGCTGCGCAAGATGGCCGGCCACGCCGACCCCGGGCCGCGCACGACCGTGCTGCCGCTTGCGGCGGCGGTGGCGGAGTCGAACGACCGGCCGACGTACCGGCCGGCGAAGCTCGAACCCGCGGCGGTCGGCTGGGCGGTGCGGCCGCTGGACGGTGGGGGGGCGCCCGACCTGCGCGGCATGGCCCCCGCCGACGCGCTGCTGGCGCTCCCCGCGGGGGACGCGCGGTACGACGCCGGGACGCCGGTGCCCGTCGTGTTGATGGGCGGGTTGAGTTAATGTCGTTTCGGCGGTGAGGCAGAAGCCGGTAGCCGCGGGCTTCAGCCCGCGCTCACCTACGGCGGCCACCAGGGGCCGACGGGGAGCCGACACCGCCGACGTGGACGCGGGCTAAAGCCCGCGGCTACCAGACGAGTCGCCGCCGGAACGAGACGCCAAGGAGAGCGACCGCGTGAAGCCCCGTGTGTTCCTGCCCGCGGTCGCGTCCGGCCTGCTGCTGTGGACGGCGTTCTTCCCGCTCAACCTCGGCCCCGTCGCGTTCGTCGCGCTCGTCCCGTGGCTGACGCTCGTCCGCGCCCCCGTGTCGCGCCGCCGCCGCTACCTCGCCGCGTACGTCGGCGGCGTCGCGTTCTTCCTCCCGGCCGTGCAGTGGATGCGCGTCGCGCACCCGGCCATGTACGCCTCCTGGCTCGGCCTCGCCCTGGTCATCTGCCCGCTGTACTGGGTCGTCGGGCTCGCGCTGCTGCGGCAGCTCGACCGCGTCCCCGGGGTGCCGCTCGCCGTGTCTTTCCCCGTGGTGTGGGTGGCGCTCGAGTACGCCCGGGCACACGCCCCGACCGGGTTCGACTTCCTCCCCGCCGGGCTCCAGCAGAAGACCGGCTTCGGCTGGTACTTCCTCGGCTACGCCCAGCACGACTTCCTGCCGCTCGTGCAGCTCGCCGACCTCGGCGGCGTCTACGCCGTGTCCGCCGTCGTCGCCGCGGTGAACGGCGTGGTCGCGGATTGGCTGATGCGCCGCGGGGCGAAGCCGGTCGCGGCGACCGCCGGGACCGCGGTCGTGTTCGCGGCGGCGGTCGGCTACGGGCTGGTGCGGCTGAACCACCCGGCGTTCGAGGCCGGGCCGGTCGTCGCGGCGATCCAGGGGAGCGTGCCGCAGTTCCAGAAGAACACCGACGGCCGGTCGCTCGGGCAGGTGTACGCGGCGCTGCACCTGCGGGCCGCGCTCGCCGACCCGCGGCCGGACCTGGTGCTGTGGCCGGAGACGTGCTTCCCCGCCGAGTGGCTCGCCGCGACCGGCCCGCCGCCGCCCGAGTTCGCCCGCCAGGTGGCGGCGTGCCGCACGTACTTCGCGGGGGAGGGCTGGCAGGTGCCGGTGCTCCTCGGCCTCAGCTGCACCGAGTGGGACGCCGGCGAGCTGTGGAAGTACAACTCGGCCCTGCTG
>DASPHQ010000085.1:0-5211 GCA_035629595.1 Urbifossiella sp.
CTGTCAGGCGGGTTTTAGATCGACCCAAGTCGGACGATCCGCCCGCAGCACCTATCCCCTGATTCCCTAAGTCGTTTAGAGACAACCCCCTCCCACGTTTGCAATAGGTTGTCCACCCCGGGCTACACGCCGTCGCCCTCCGGGCTCAAACCCGCCGGGGCTTGCGCCCCGGGCTAACGTACCGTCACGAAGTCGTTGTGGTTCACCAGCGCCTGCACGAGCAGCCCGCGCGCCCGGCGCGTGCGCTCCGCCGGCGTCCCGTTCCCGTTCGCGGCCCGCAGCTCCCCCAGCCCCTCGACGCACGCCGCCAGCTCGTCGGCGGTCGGCGTCGTGCCGAGCACCGTCTCGAACGCCGCCTTCGCGAAGCTCGCGTCGTCCGCCCCGGGAATGCGCTCCGTCAGCTTCGCGGCCGCGGTGATGGCGAACTTGCTGTTCCACAGCGCCAGCGCCTGTTGGGGCACGATGCTCTCGGTGCGGCGGTAGCAGTCCAGCACGTTGGCGTCGTCGAAGATCGACAGCAGCTTGTGGTGGTCGTTGTGCGACTGGTGGAAGTACAGCGCCCGCCGCCGGCTCGTGTCCTGTTCCGCCAGCGTAATCGGCGGCCCGCCGCGGCTCAGGTCCAGCTCACCCGACAGGTGCAACAGGCTGTCGCGGACCGTCTGCGCCGTCATCCGCACGGGGTTCATCCGCCACAACTGACGATTCTCCGGGTCGATCGCGGCGCTCGCCTCCGCCCCCTTCGACGACGACGACAGCCGGTACACGTTCGACGTGACGATGACGCGGTGGAGGTGCTTGAACGACCAGCCCTTGTCCATGAACTCGGCGGCGAGCCAGTCGAGCAGCTCGGGGTGCGACGGGGCGGCGCCCTTGCGACCGAAGTCGAACACGGTCGGCACCAGCGGCTGGCCGACGTGGCGCGTCCACACGTGGTTCACCGCCACGCGCGCGGCCAGCGGGTTGTCGCGGTCCGTCAGCCAGCGGGCGAGCGCGGTGCGGCGGCCGGTGCTCGTCTCGGGGAACGGGCGGAGGCGGGCCGCGGCCGGCTCGACGTTCGACTCCGCGCTGCGGACGGCGCCGCGGAAGCGGGCGGCGAGCGCCGGCGGCGGCGCCGTGCCGGCCTTCGCGTGGCCCTCGAACTCGCGCGCCGCGGCGAGCTCGGCGACGGCCGCCCGCCGCGCCTTCTCCGCCGCCACCTCCGGCCCGACGGCCAGTCCGCCGAGGACGGCGGGAAGCTTTCGCGCGGTGGCGAGCCGCTTCGCCGCGGCCGCGGCCGCCGCTTCGGCCTTGCCGACGTGCGCCGCCGCGATGTCCGGCCGCAGCCCCGGCTGGTGCGCCAGCAGCGGCAGCTTCACCGGCTCGATCCGCAGCCCGGCCGGCGCCAGGAAGCGCGGCACGCCCGGTTCGATGACGCGCGTCGGGTCCGGCGTCCGCTCGTCGCCGCGGACGTGGAACGGCGTCTTGGCGTCGGCGTTGGCGTCGAACGCCCGCGCCAGCCCGGCCTTCATCTCGTCCAGATCGGGCGTCAGGTCGGTGCGGAGCTGGTACGGCTCGAACACGGCGCGGAGGCGGTAGTAGTCGGCCTGGCTCACGGGGTCGTACTTGTGGTCGTGGCACTTGGCGCAGTTCGCCGTCAGGCCCATGAGCCCCTTGCCGGTGTGTTCGACCACCTCGTCGAGCCAGGTCGTGCGGTTGAACAGGAAGTACGGCCGGGCGAGGTAGCCGGTGGCGCGGAGCTTCTGCGCGTCGGTCGGGTACAGCTCGTCGGCGGCGAGCATCTGGCGGACCATCTCGTCGTAGCCGAGGTCGGCGTTGAACGCCTCGACCGTCCAGTCGCGCCACCGCCAGACGTGCCGCTGACTGTTGCGCAGCTCGGCCCCCAAACCCCACCAGTCGGAGTAGCGCCACACGTCGAGGAAGTGCCGCCCCCAGCGCTCGCCGTACTGCGGCGACGCCAGCAACTCGTCCACGACGCGCTCGTAGGCGTCGGCACGGGCGTCCTTCTCGAAGGCGGCGGCCTGCGCGGGCGTCGGCGGGAGGCCGATCAGGTCGAGGTAGACGCGGCGCAGCAGGACGCGCTTCTCGGCGGGGCCGACGGGCGTGAGCTTATGCTTCGCGTAGCCGGCGGCGACGAACGCATCAACGGGGTTTCGAGTTTCGAGTTTCGAGTTTCGAGTTTCGGGCGGGGTGGGCTTCACGACCGGCCGGAACGCCCAGTGGTCGCGCGGGTCGGGTTCGGGGCGGTCGTCGGCGGGAGCTTTGGCGCCGGCGTCGATCCACGCCCGCAACTTCGCCACCTGCGCGGCGGTGAGGGCGTGCCCCTCCGGCGGCATGCGCGTGTCGTCGGCCGCGGTGACGCGCGCGATCAGCTCGCTGTCGGCGGCTTTCCCGGGGGTGACAGCGCCCGCCTTGACCATCGCGGCGGCGGTGTCGAGGCGGAGCTTCGCCTTCTGCTGGAGGACGCCGTGGCAGGCGTAGCAGCGCTCGCGGAGGAGCGGCTGAACGTCCTTGCGGTAGTCCTGGGCGCGGATCGGCGACGCGGCGGCGACGAGCGCCAGGACGAGGAGGGGCCGCATGGGGCGGGTCCGGGGCGGACGGGCGCGGGGGAAGGCCAACTGAAAGCGTAAGCGGGCGCGGTGGGCGGTGCAAGAGATGAGAGCGGATCGACCGTCTGAGCCGGCCCCGTCAGGGGTCGGAGCCCTACGCGCGCCGGACGCTCCGACCCCTGACGGGGCCGGCTCCGGGACGTGATTCGCCGCGCACTCAGCGCCCCGGCAATCCCGTGTAGTCGCCCGGGTACACCGCGTCCACGCGGCTCGGCGCGAACGTGTCGCGGTACAGGTCCGACAGCGCCGGCTGCGGTTCCGACGTCGCCTCCACCGCGGCGGCGTCGGCCTCGGCGCGGGCGTCGTCGCGCAACTGCCGCACCCCGTCGGCGTCGATGGCGCGGGCGTCGAGGAGGAGCTGCTCGAACTGCGCCACCGGGTCGGCCTCGGCCCAGTCGCGCTGGGCGCCGCTGCTCGACGAGTGGCCGTGCATCCGGCTCACCATCACCTCCAGCAGGAACGGCTTCCGCTCCCGCCGGCACACCCGCATCGCCCGGTCCAGCCCGTTCCACACCGCCACCGGGTCCGTCCCGTCGATCGTCGCCGAGTCCACGCTGTACGGCAGCGCCCGGTCGGAGATCGGCCGGCGCGTGTGGACCGTCTCGAACGGGGTCGAAATGCCCGTCTTGTTGTTGGTCACCACCATCAGCACCGGCAGCGGCCGGCCCGGCTGCGTGGACCAGTTCAGGCAGCTCTCGAAGTCGCCCTCGGCGGTCCCCGCGTCGCCGCCGACCACCACGGTGATGCCTTCGCCGCCGTGCCGCTTCTGCATCAGGGCGGTGCCGGGGGCCATCGTGTACTGCACCTCGATCACGCTCGACACCGGGACGACGTTCCACTCCGGGACGCAGTAGTGGCCGACGAAGTTGCGCCCGCGGCTGTGCCGGTCGGTGGCGCGCATGACGAGCTGGCGGACGTGGTCCGTCATGCTCATCCCCATGGCGAGCATGACGCCGGCGTTGCGGTAGTGGAGGTGGAGGTAGTCGAAGGCCGGGCCGCGGCCCTTGAGGAGCTGGAGGCCGAGGCAGACGTTGAACGCCTCCTCGCCGGGGCCGCCGATCCAGAAGAACGCCTCGCCCGACTTCGACATCTTGATCGACCGCTCTTCCAGGGCCCGGGTGCGGACCATGTGGCGGAAGAGGGTCAGGGCCAGCTCGGCCGAGATGGCGTCGCGGCCGGAGCGGATGACGGCCGAGGGCGGGGTGGCGACGCCGCTGCGGCGCGGCCCGCCGGGGCGGCCTTCGGGAGGCTCCTCGTCGGCGCTTTGCTCCGGCATGAATCGACCCCCGGGACGGGAACGGGGCGGGAGAGGTACGGGGAATTATACCACGGGGAACCCGCGAGGGCTCGGGTCTTTCGCCGCTTGCGGCGTTGCAACGCCGCAAGCGGCGAAAACTACTTCCCCAGCAGCGCGTCGAAGTCGTCCTCCGTCAGCACCGCGACGCCCAACTCCTTCGCCTTGTCGAGCTTGCTACCGGCCTTCTCGCCGGCCAGCAGGTAGTCCGTCTTTTTGCTCACGCTGCCGCTCGGCTTCCCGCCGGCCTTGCGGATCACGTCCTCGATCTCCTCCCGCCCATACCGCGTCAGCGTCCCCGTTACCACCACGGTTTTCCCCTGCAGCGGCAGCCCCGCCGCCGTCGCGGCCGCGGCCCGCTTCTCCTCCGTCAGCGTCAGCCCCAGCTCGCGGAAATCCTCGATCATGTTCCGGGTCACGTCCGACTCGAAGAACGCCCGAATCGCCTTCGCCCGCTCCGGGCCGACGCCTTCGGCGTCCAGCAGCCTCTCCTCGGTGGCGTCCATCAGGGCGTCGATCGTCAGGAACTCCTGGGCCAGAATGTCGGCCATGCTGTCGGCGACGCCCGGCACGCTGATGCCGGCCAGCACCCGGGCCAGGCTGCGCGGCTTGCTCGCGGCAATCCCCTCCAGGAGGTTATCGGCCCATTTGCCGCCGGCCTTCTTGGCATCCTTCGGCGGCCGGGCCTTCAGCAAATCTTCCTTCGTGAGGCGGTACACGTCCGGCAGCGTCGCCACGAGGTTCGCCGCGAGAAGCTCGTCGACCACCGCCTCGCCCAAACCCTCGATGTCCATGGCGGCGCGGCGGGCGAACTGGAGGAGCTGCCGCTTCAGATGGCCGCCGCAGGTGCCGCGCGGGGCGGTGCAGAAGTAGAACGGGCTCCCCTCGTCGCGCTTCGTCGCCGCCCCGCACACCGGGCACGCCGCTGGCCACGCGAACTTCACCTCCGCGCCGGTGCGGCCGGCGGTTTCGACGCGCACCACCTGCGGGATGATCTCGCCGGCCTTCTCGACCACGACCGTGTCGCCGACGCGGACGTCCTTCCGCTCCATCTCATCGGCGTTGTGGAGGCTCGCCTTGCTGACGGTCGTGCCGGCGAGGCGGACGGGCGGGTCGAAGTGCGCGACGGGGGTGAGTTTGCCGGTCCGGCCGACCTGCACCTCGACGCGCGCCAGCTTCGTCATCGCCTGCTCGGCCTCGAACTTGAAGGCCCGCGCCCAGCGCGGGAACTTGCTCGTGTACCCCAGCCGCTCGCGCTGGCCGAAGTCGTCCACCTTCACCACCATGCCGTCGGTGTCGTAGCCGAGGGCG
>DASPHQ010000086.1:0-7719 GCA_035629595.1 Urbifossiella sp.
TCCGCGGCGGTCGCCTCGGTGGCGAAGCGGGCGCCGACGAACCGGGCGAACCGCTCCGACCGCGAGTTCGCCTCGCCGACCAGAATCACGCGCATCTTCGGCCGCGTCAGCCGGAGCTTGGCGCACGTCAGGTAGCCGCTCTCGCCCGCCGCCTCGGCCGACAGCACCACGGCCGTCGGGTTCTTGCGCGCGGCCACGGCGTGCAACTCGTCCAGGGCGATGGCGGTGCAGACGTCCACGCCGCGGGCCAGGAACCGCTCGGCCGCGCGGGCCGCGAACCCGGCCCCGCCGCCGACGACCACACGGGCCGCCCGCTTGCGCGGTGTCGCCACCCCACACCCACCGGACTGTCCGAACACGTTGCTATTCACGTTCGCCTCCCGAACCAAAGTCTGCCGACCTGTTGCAGACACGTCGTGCACGATGATGTTCGCCTCCGACGACCGAAACTTGCGCGCCGGCCGGCGGATTTCCGCTTGCCCCCGCCGGAAGTCATGGCTACAACCGACCTTCCGGTGAGATACCGCCTCCGCCGCGAGGTCTTACGGCGGGGGCGAATGGGGTAACATACGGGCACGCGCCCCGGCCGTCGAGGTCGGTTGCCGGTTGCCCACGGTCCGCCGGTTTGGTCACCTTTCCCGGAGCGCGCACATGGCCAAGGCCCGCATCTCGATCGGCACCTGGGCGTACCTGTTCAACCAGGAAGAACCCACCAACGACTTCCACACGATCCTCCACAAGCTGCAAGACCTCGGCTACGACGGCGTCGAACTCGGCAGCTTCGGCCCCCACCCGAGCCCCGCGACCCACCCCACGAAGGCGAGCCGGGCGAAGCTCCGCAAGGAGATCGCCGACCACGGGCTGTCCCTGTCCGGCATCGCCGTGGACCTGTGGGCGTTCAAGACGCCCGGCACGTCCATCATGGACGAGATCCCGGCGGCTTATCTCACCGCGTTCCTCGGATGGTGCGTGTTCGCCTCGGAGCTTGACGCCAAGACCATCCGCGTCGATACGGTGGTGGCCCCGAACTTCTTCGAGGCCGACGCCGAGGGGAAGAAGATCGGCGCCGAGAAGGGGATGGAGCGGTTCATCGGCGTGTGGGACAAGAGCAGCAAGATCGCGGCGGACTACGGCCTGAACGTGTGCTGGGAGTTTGAGCCGGGCTTCGCGTTCAACAAGCCGTCGGAGATCGTAAAGCTGGTGGACGGCGTGCGGGCGAAGGGGAACAGCAACTTCGGCGTCCTGTACGACACCTGCCACGCCCACATGTGCGCGACCGTCGGGGCGAACCACACCGGCGAGAAAGAGATTCTCCCCGGCGGCGAGCTGGAACTGCTGGAGAAGCTGAAGGGGAAGGTGACGCACATCCACCTGATCGACTCCGACGGTAGCTTGAACGAGCACAACACGTCGACGCACAACCCGTTCGGCACCGGCAAGCTGGACTTCGACAAGCTGGTGCCGGCGATGCAGGCCAGCGGCGTGCCGCACGACTGGTGGACGGTGGACCTGTGCTTCTGGCCGCACGCCTGGGACGTGACGGCGCAGAGCAAGAAGTACCTCGACAAGCTCCGCGAGAAGTTCGCGGCGGCGTAAGCCTTCCGCCGCTTGCGGCTTCGCGCTGCCAACCGCGAAGCCGCAAGCGACAACTCCACCTTGAGGCGCCCCCCATGTCCCGCCTCGTCGCTATCGGGCTCGTCTGCGTCGCCTCCCCGGCGTTCGGCGCCGATCTGGCAAAGGGCGGCAAATCGCTCGCCACCATCGTGGTGAACGCACCCCCCGAGGCTCCGAAGGCCAAGGGGAAGGCGAAGGCACCCGTCACCGGCGACGCCGCAGCGGCGCAGCTGCTCGCCGACTGGCTCGGCAAGATGACCGGCGGCGCCACTCCCGTTCAACTCAGCGCTCCCGCTGCCGGCACGCCCATCTACGTCGGCCGTGCCGCAGTCGAAGCCGGGCTGAAGCTCGACGACATCGACAGCCCCACGAAGGAGGGCGTGCGCATCGTCGTCGAGGCGAACCGCGTGCTGATCGCCGGCCAGTCCGACGCCGCGACGCTCAAGGCCGTGTGCCGCTTCCTCGAGCACCTTGGCTGCCGCTACTTCATGGACACGCCGCTCGGCGAGGTGTTCCCGCGCACGCCCGACCTGACGGTCGCCCCGGTCACGCTCACGGAGAAGCCGGGGCTGCTGTACCGCAACCCGAAGGGGCCGAGCTGGCCGGGCGGCTCGTGGAAGGCGTGGAACGGCGCCGGCGGCGAGGACTTCGCGCACGCGCACTCGTGGGGCCGCTACATCCCGAAGGGGCTGTTCAACGAGCACCCCGAGTACTTCGCCATGGGCGCCGACGGCAAGCGGAAGGACGGCGACTGGCTCTGCACGTCCAACGCCGGGGCGCGGGAGGTGTTTGCCAAGAACGTCGTTGCCACCATCAAGGCGGGGACGAAGAACCCGTCGATCTCGCCGCCGGACGGCCGCGGCTACTGCCAGTGCCCGGCGTGCAAGGCCCAGGACGACCCGAAGTCGATCGAGCCGTCCAGCGGCAACGTCGCCGTCTCGACGCGCTACGCCGACTTCTTCGACGGCGTGGCCCGCCGGGTGGCGAAGGAGGCGCCGGCGTCGGTGCTCAGCTTCTACGTCTACGCCGACTACACGCAGCCGCCGACGCGCACGGAGAAGCTCGCCCCGAACCTGTGCGCCGTGATCGCCCCGATCCGCTACTGCCGGCTGCACGCCCTCGGCGACCCGAACTGCCCGAGCCGCAAGCAGGGCGTGGAGATGATCGACGGGTGGGCGAAGGTGGCGCCGCGGCTCGGGTACTACAACTACATGTACAACCTGGCCGACGCCACGCTGCCGACGTTCAAGTTCACGCCGTGCCGGGTCGAGTTCCCGCAGCTGGCCGACCGCGGGCTGGCGTTCATGACCATCGAGGTGCTGTCGAACTGGCACCTGTACGGCCCGCAAATCTACCTCAGCCTCCGCATGGCCTACGACCCGCGGCTCGACCCCGTGGCGCTGATGGACGACTACTACGCGAAGTTCTACGGCCCCGCCGCCGCACCGATGAAGGCGTACTGGATGGGGATCGACGAGGCGACCGCGAAGCTTGGCAACCACGCCGGCGGCTTCTACGGCATGAACGGCGTCTACACAGACGAGTTCGTCCGCGCCTGCGAGTCGCGGCTGAAGCAGGCCGCCGACGCCGCGAACGGAGTGTACGCCGAGCGCGTGGCCCTGCACGCGGCCGGTTTCCGAAACGTCACTGACTACCGCGCCATCGGTGAGGCGATGGCCCGCGGCGACTTCCGCGGCGCGAAGGCAACCTACGACGGCATGACGGCGCGCATCGACGCCCTGGCCACGAAGCGGCACGCGAACCCCGAGTACGGCACCGCCTACCTCCGCCGCTTCCTGTCGAAGGCGATCGACGGCGGCGTCGCGGCGACGGGCGCGTCGAACCGCGTGGTGGCAGTGCTGCCCGACCGCTGGAAGTTTGCCCCCGACGCCAGGGACGACGGTGAGGCGAAGGGCTTCGCGAGCCCGACGCACGACGACAGCAAGTGGCGCGCGGTGGCGACGTACTCGAACACGCTGAGCGGGCAGGGGCTGGAGGAGAACACGGTCCTGTGGTACCGCACGACCGTCCGCGTGCCGGAGGGGAAGGGTAGCTTCGCGCTCGTGTTCCCCGAGGTGGACGGCCCGGCGACGGTGTACGTGAACGGCAAGGCCGTGGAGGCGCAACCGATTCTGCCGAATCCGAAGGGGGCGGCGGGGGTGCCGCGGCGGGCGCCGTTCCGCGTCCCGCTCGATGGGGTCGTGAAGCCGGGCGAAAACGTTGTCGCGGTGCGGGTGGACAACCGCCGCATCAGCGAGCTGTTCCTCGGCGGCATCCTGCGCCCTGTTGTACTGGTCGTAACGCCCTGACCGCCGCTCGCGGCGGTGCAGCGCCGCAAGCGGCGGCGCAAGTCCCCTTCGGCCCCACGTCTCCCCGGCGAACCAGGGTTTGCGGCTTGCCGAATCAACCAGTCCGGGTGAGCTTGCCTCTCCGGAACGGAGGCGGTATAGCCCCACGCCCCAGGTTCCCAGAACCCCCACCGCCGGCCACGGACGGCACGTGCAACCCGAGGACGGACCCGACGTGAATCCCCGACGCTTCAGCCAGGACGACGAGCAGACGACGGAAAACACCCCGGTGCTGGTCGAGACCGCCCGGTCTGCGACCGCACCGCCGACCTCCGGGACCGACGAGCACAAGATTTCGGTGTTCTGGCGAGTCTTCGGCGGCACCATCCTCAGCATCGTGGCGCTGGTGTCGATCACGCTGTTCAACAGCATCCAGTCGTCGATCAGCGAGCTGCGGGCCGACGCCGCCCGCGCCCGCGAGGCGCTGGCGACCGTCGTGAAGCGCGAGGACCTCGACCGCGAGCGTGACTCCCGCGCGGCCATGGCGAAGAAGGAAGACGTGGACGCGCGCGTCAAGACGATCTACGAGCGCATCCGCAGCATCGAGGGCTACAAGGGCGACATCGAGGCGGTGAAGGAGCGCGCCAGCGCCGCGACGCTGGCGGTCGACGCGCTGAAGAAGGACGTGGGCGCGTCGGTGGACGCGCTGAAACGCGACACGGCGACGCTGGAGGTGCTGCGGGAGCGGTTCGCGGTGCTGAACGGCGAGGTGAAGTTGGCGACGGACGCGGCCCAGCGGGTGCAGGCGGAGATCGAGAAGAACAAGGCCGGCGACCTGGAGCGGAAGTCGGCCCGCGACTCGCAGGCGCGGAGCTTCGAGGAGTCGCTGCGCGAGCTCCAGCGGGCGGTACAGGACTGCCGCGAGAAACTCGCCCGACTGGAGGGGGCCGCCCCGCCGGTCCGCACCCCGCGGCCGCCGGAGCCCAAGACCGGGGACTAAACACCTCCCGAAAGCCCACCCGTGGCAACGGGTGGGCGTTCCCCCCACCTTTCACGTCACTTCGGACCGTTGACCGCACACACCTGCTGTTTTCCTCTTGACACCCCCGCCGCCCACGGTATCTCCCACCGCTTCACGCGCCATCACCGGGGGACAGCGGCCGCATCGGCCGCGGTGGGCGCCGTCCGGCACAGGGGGATCGCATGACGCGCTGGATCATTGCCGCCGCGCTGGTGGCGCTGGCCGCCGGCCCGGTCGCGGCCGACGACGGCCGGTTCGTCCCGATCGACACGAACAAGCTGGTGGTCCGCCCGAGCCGGGCGGTCGCCAACGTCGCGGCCGGGACGATCAACCTGGTCGGCGACGCCGCCGCCGGCCAGGTCAAGAACGACGGGTTCATCAAGACGTTCAACAACCTATTCGGCTACACCCGCCCCGGCCCGAGCGCGACCCAGCCCGGCCCGAGCGCGCTGCCGAACCCGCTGCGGTTCCCGTCCACCCGCTACCCGAACTACAACACGCCGGTCATGCCGACGGTGATGCGGCGGTGAGTAAGCGGACGGTGGAGAGTGGACAGTGGTCAGACCGAAAGCCCGGGGACAGCCGTCCCCGGGCTTCTTATTGGCACTACACAATAGGTCGGGTACAATCGTCGGGAGTGGCCCACCCCGCTCCCGCCACCCAGGACCGCGACCGATGCGCCGGTTCGCTTCTCTCTTCACCCTCGCCCTCCTCGCCGGCCCGGCCGCAGCCGCCGATGTCCCCGACGACTGGGCGTTCAAGCCCGTCGGCCGCCCCGCCGTCCCGACGGTGAGGGGAACCGTCCGCACCCCGATCGACGCCTTCGTGCTGGCCCGGCTGGAGGCAAGGGGGCTCAGCTACGCTGCCGCCGCCGACCGCACCACCCTCATCCGCCGGCTCACGTTCGACCTGCACGGCCTGCCGCCGACGCCGGAGGAAGTGGCCGCGTTCGTGAACGACCCCGCCGCCGACGCCTACGAGAAGCTGGTGGACCGGCTGCTGGCGTCGCCGCGGTACGGCGAGCGGATGGCCCTGTTCTGGCTCGACCTCGCCCGCTACGCCGAGAGCGACGGGTTCAAGGCCGACGACCCGCGGCCGAACGCGTGGCGCTACCGCGACTACGTCATTCGCTCGTTCAACGCCGACAAGCCGTTCGACCGCTTCGTCCGCGAGCAGCTCGCCGGCGACGAACTTTTTCCCGACGACCCCGACGCCCTCACCGCGACCGGCTTCCTGCGGCACTACCCGTACGAGTACAACGCCGTCGACGTGGAGCTGAAGCGGCAGGACATCCTCAACGACCTGACGGACACGACCGCCGGCACGTTCCTCGGCCTGACGCTCGGCTGCGCCAAGTGTCACGACCACAAGACCGACCCGGTGACGCAGGAGGATTACTACCGCTTCCAGGCCTTCTTCGCCGGCTACTGGCCGGTCGACGCGCCGCTGCTGACCGGCGCCGCCCGACAGGAGTACGAGGCGAAGCGGACCGCGTGGGAGGCGAAGACCGCGACCGAGCGGGCCGAGCTGGCGAAGCTCGAAGCCCCGTACCGCGACAAGGAGTCGAAGCGGCAGCGGACGCGCTTCCCGGCCGAGCTGCTGGCCCTCGTGGACATGCCCGACGCCGAGCGGACGCCGCTCCAGAAGCAGATGGCGGCGATGGTGGCGAAGCAGGTGACGGCCGACGGCAAGGACGTCGGCAAGACCATGAAGGGGGCCGACAAGGAGAAGTGGGACGCGCTGACGGCGAAGCTCGCCGCGGTGGCGAAGGACCGCCCGCCGGCCCCGCCGGCGGCGCCCGCCATGACCGACACCGGCACGACGCCGCCGGCGACGTTCCTGCTCAAGCGCGGCAACTGGCGCAACAAGGGCGACGAGCTCGAGCCCGGGTTCATCGCGTCGATCACGGAGAAGGACCCGACCATCAAGCCGACCGCGACGACGAGCGGCCGGCGGTCGGCGCTCGCGGCCTGGATCGCGGACGCGAAGAACCCGCTGACGGCGCGCGTGATCGTGAACCGGGCCTGGCAGCACCACTTCGGCGTCGGCATCGTGCCGAGCAGCAGCGACTTCGGCGTCGGCGGCGACCGGCCGACGCACCCCGAACTCCTCGACTGGCTCGCCGACGAGTTCGTCGGCTCGCACGGCTGGTCGCTGAAGAAGCTGCACCGCCTGATCGTCATGTCGGCCGTGTACCGTCAGGGTGCCCGCGGCACCGCGAACGAGGCCGACCCGGACAACGCGCTCCTGTGGCAGTACCCGCGCCGCCGCCTCGACGGCGAGGCGCTACGCGACGCCGTGCTGGCGACGGCCGGCGTGCTGAACACGAAGGCGGGCGGGCCGAGCGTGTACCCCGAGCTGCCGGCGGAGATGAAGGGCGGCTGGAAGGTGTCGGCCGACCCGGCGGAGCGGAACCGCCGCAGCGTGTACGTCGCGGTGAAGCGGAACCTCCGCTACCCGTTCTTCAACCTGTTCGACAGCCCCGAGCGCGTCGAGGCGTGCAACCGGCGGTTCGTCACCACGACCGCCCCGCAGGCGCTGACGCTCCTCAACGACGCGATGATTCTCGGCCACGCCAAGACCTTCGCCCAGCGCGTGACCCGCGACGCCGGCACCGACCCCGACAAGGTGGTGACGCGGGCCGTCGAGCTGGCCCTGAGTCGCCCGCCGAGCTCGGAGGAGAAGGCGGCCTTGGTGGCGTTCCTGCGGAACCGGCAGGGGCCGGACGCGGTGACGGACCTGTGTCACGCGCTGCTGAACCTGAACGAGTTCCTGTACATCGACTGACGGCTTCGG
>DASPHQ010000087.1:0-7416 GCA_035629595.1 Urbifossiella sp.
TGATCTGTGGCGCCGTGGCCTGTGCCGCTGCCAGTGTCGCGGGGTCGATCGAGAGGTCGAAGCGCGTCCCAATTCGTACCGCGCGCAGGACGCGCAACTTGTCCTCGGCGAACCGCGCCGCCGGGTCGCCGATCGCGCGGAGCACCTTCGCGTCGAGGTCGGCGCGGCCGCCGACGTAGTCGTGCAACTGGCCCGCGATCGGGTCGAAGAACATACCGTTGATCGTGAAGTCGCGCCGGGCCGCGTCCTCCTCGGGCGATGAGAACACCACAGAATCCGGCCGCCGGCCGTCGGTGTAGGTGCCGTCGGAGCGGAACGTCGCCACCTCGACCGTCAGATGTTCGCCGTCCGCCCCGCGCGGGCCGACCACCTCGATGACGCCGAACGCCGCCCCGATCGCGAGGGTACGGCGGAACAGCTTCTGCACCTGCTCCGGCCGGGCGTCGGTGGCGATGTCGTAGTCGTTGGGGGTGAGGCCGAGGAGTTCGTCGCGCACGCACCCGCCGGCCCACAGGGCGCGGAACCCCGCGGCCTGGAGGGTGCGGACGCACTCGACGGCGAACTCGCGCTCGGTCATGGATGCCGGGGAAAAAAGGCGCCCCGACCGGAGTAGCCATCCGGCCGGGGCTTGGTGTAACGCAGTGTTACCCGCGTCACGTGCCGTCTCAGGGAGTGCCCACGATTTCCGGTCGCCGGCGGTCAATCTGGTAACCAGGTGCCTTGCCGTTAGGCCACCCCCGCGGGAGGGTCGGGCGAGCGCGGGGGAACGGAATCGAACCGATATCTCCTGGCTGCGGTTCGCCGGTCAGTCGATTGGGCACCTCGGCACGGGTTCTGAACCTGGCGTGGCAGTCTGAATCTGAGTACGGGGCCGTGCCTCTACCGTTGGGCTACCCCGCCGGGGTTGGGAGTGGCGGGGGCGGGACTCGAACCCGCACTGTCGGCGCCGCGCGGTCAACCGAAGCCTGAGCCTCAGCCTGCACGCCTGTGCGGAGTCATGATGCGCCGGACGGCGGGGAGGTTCAAGGGAAGGTGGACCCGCGAGCGGGCGGTTGGCTCGGGGCTTCAAGCCCGGAGGGCGCCTTTGCTAGCCCGGGGTGGCAACCCCGGGTGGCGTCGGTGTGGCTCGTGAGACGTGTGACACACCGATCGGCTCAGCCCGCCCGGGGCTGCCACCCCGGGCTAGCGAAGGCGCCCTCCGGGCTTCAAGCCCCAAGCCGTCACTCTCCGAACACGAACGCGAAGACCGGCTCGGCCGCCTTCTGCCGCTCGACCTCCAGCAGGTTGGCCTGCTCCTTCGCCGCCTTGATCGCGTCCTGCAGCTTGTGAATGCGCGCCAGTATGGCGTTCTTGCGGTCCGTCGGCAGGCACCCGCTGTAGACGATCTGCGTCCACGTCCCGACCGGCACGTCCTTCGTGAACAGCTCGGTCTGCGCCGGGTGCTCCTTCGTGGCGTCGTACTTCACGATGACCGTCGGCTCCTTCGACGTGCGTACCGACTCCGTGGCCCGGCTCCGCAGCAGGCCGGTGTTCGGGTCGTGCGCCCACTCCTCCGACGGGTCCGGCGTCGGCAGCTTCGACACGAACGTCTCGAGGTCGTTCACCTGCTTGTCGAGGAACAGCAGTGTCGTGACCGGAACCTTGGAGAGGACGACCTTGCCGTCGACGACGACGTCGGCGCGGGCGCTCTGGTTGCCGGTGTCCTGGGTGTACACGAGGTTCCACAGCTCGGTCCACTTGTCGCGGGCCTGGCGGATGAGGTCGTCGGCGCGCTGCTGGACGCGCTGGCTCTCGGCCGGCAGCTTCTGGCCGTTCACCTCGTCGAGCGGGCGGTAGGTGCGCTCGCGGCCGACGAACAGGGCGTCCTTCTGGACGAGCTTGTACAGCTCGCCGACGGCCTTCTCGGCCTCGTTCTTCCGGGCCGAGAGGACGGCGTTGATCTGGTTCAGCTTGGGCACGGGCGATCCTCCGGGGGTGGTGATGCGGATTGTACCGTCACGCCGCCGACGCCGACCTCGCGGCCGACTTCCGCGAGTTCTACCCGCAGTTGATCGCGTTCGCCCGTCGTGCGTGAACCCTGCCGCCCCGACCGGCGTCCGAGCAGCGCCGGCATGGCGTCGCGGAGCCGGACGGCGCGCGTGGGCATCCGCGCGGCGATCCGTGCCGACACCCGGTCGAGCGTGTCGGCGATGCCGTCGGCGGTGCCGTAGCGGACGAGCCGGTCGTCGGCCGCGAAGTGATGCGCGAAGCGCTGCCCTTCCGCCGGCAGGCCCGGGGCCGCGTCGCGGAACAGGGCGTAGCAGCGGTCGGCGAAGTCGCGGAGCGGTTCGGCGGCGTAGTCGCCCCAGGTGCGGGCGAGGAGGTGGTCGAAATACACGTCCACGACGATGCCGCTGAACCAGCCGAGCCCGTCGGACACGCGGCGGATGCTCCGCTGCACGACCGGGTGGCGGTCGGTGAAGCCGTCGACGAGCCGGTGCAGGCGCACGCCGTCGCGGACGTCGGCGGGGAGGGTGGCGATTTCGGCGGGCTTGAGGAGGTCGGCGAGAACGCCGCCGAGCATGAGCCCGCGGACCGGGGCCGCGACGTGGAGGTGGGCCAGGAAGTTCACGCCGGCATTCTACGCCGTCGTCTGGTAGTCCCGCTCGAAGTACAGACTCGCCCCGCCGACCGCCGACCCGCCGCGGCTCAGGTCGGGCTCGAGCTTGGCGACGGGCGGCCCCCCGGCGGTCTTGCGGAGGGCGGGGGCGTGGGTGCGGACGTACACGTTCCCGCCGGCCTGCGCCGCCTGCTGGAGCGCGTCGCGAACCGCCGGGATTGCCGCCCCGCCGCCGCTGAGGATGAGTTCCTGCATCGCCGCCGGCGGCCGGCCGTCGCAGAACTCGGCCACGGCTGTGGCGAGCTGCCGGCCAAACGTCCGGATCGCGTCGCGGACCGCGTCCCCCTCCGGGCCAGCGCCGATGCGGCCGTGGACGTTCGTGGCGTACGCCTTTCCCTCGGAGTAGACCTGTCGGCGGAACGCCTCCTGCTCGTAGTGCGGCAGGCCGAACACGAACCGCCCCTTCTCGCCACCGAGCGCCGCCGACACGTGGGCGTCGAGGTCGGTGACGCCGACCGGCACCGAGTGCTGCGTGAGCGTCAGGGCGGTGTCGATGTGCGAGACCGCGCTGTCCGCCGGGCGGACCTCTACGCCGGCGAAGTCGGTCGTAAACCCGCCCACGTCGATGACCAGGGCGCGGTACGACGGGTGGTGCGCCGTCTCGCGCAGGACCGTCATCAGCGGCCCCTGCGCGAACATGCCGCCGAGGTTGATCGTCCCCTTCCGCAGCACGCAGTTCTTGCCCCGCGTCAGGATGCCGACGGCGTTCGCGTACGGCTCGGTCACCAGCGGTTGTTCCGGGTGGAGCGGCCAGCCGGCTCGGGTGAGGGCGTTCAGCAGCGCCGCGCAGCCGGGGTGCGTTTCGACGCCCGTGCCGTGGGCGAACGCGGGGGCGGTGATCCGCACCGGAATCGCCTCGTACTTCAGCCCGCTCCCGGTGAGGCGGTCGCACGCCGCGAGCACCTGGTCTCGCAGCCACTTGAAGAAGTGCGACGCCATCGCGACCGCGTTCTTGTGCTCGAACGACTCCTGCGACAGCGCCCGGGCCGCCCCGCCGACCAGCCCGCGGGCCGCGGCCGCCATCTGGCGGAGGTAGCCGAGCTGACCGGGAGTGACGCTAAACTTCGTCGCCAGGTCGCCCAACTCGCCGGACGCGAGTAGTGCTTCGAGCGGCGAGTGCTCCCCGCCCGCGGCCGGTGGCGTCAGGAACACCGACTTCTTCCAGTTCCGGTAGACGGTCACGTCGCCGGCGGTGGTCATGTCCGCCGCCCGCGGGCCGAACTCCAGCCGCGGCCGGTTGTCCGGGCGGCGCTCGACGGCGACGACCGTGGGGACGCAGAACGCCGGACTCCCGATCGACCCGACCGGGGCGACCAGCTGGGCGTCGGCCGACGGGTCGGCCCGCAGCGCCACCTTCGTGTACGAGCTGCCGAGGTCGATGCTGAACACCCGGTCGGCCATCGTCGCGCTCCTACAGCTTCGCCACCTGGGCCTTCTGGATCACGTACTCGCGGTCGGCGTCCTCCTCCAGCGCCCACCCCGACCGGGTCACGCGGACCGGGTGGTCGGTGAAGACGCCGGGGACCGCCTCGTGGACGGCGCCGTCGAACGGCACTTCGTCCCCCTCCTCGCCGACGCGCGTGAGGCCGACGAGGTTGTCCATCGCGGTTTCGAGGAAGCCGCGGGCCTCGTTCTTCTTGTACTGCACCGCGTCGCGCCACGACGACACCAGCCGTTCCGCCAGGTCGCGGCGGAAGTCGGCGTCCTCTCGTGTCTGCGGTTGCAACCGCGGCTGCGGCTCGCGGGGTGGCGGGGGAGGGGGTAGCGGTACGACCGGCCCGGGGCCGCCGGCCGCCTCCGTCCACCCCTCGGCTCGCAATTCGGCCAACAGTGTGGCGACGCGCTGCTGCTTCCGCTGTCCGTCCAGCTCTAGCCACCGGACCATCGCCTGCTTCGCCCGCTCCTCACGCGCCCGGCGGGCCTCCGACTCCTTCAGCCGGGCCTCGGCCTCGGCCTTTTCTGCGACGACGGCGGCCTCGTAGTCCGATTGCAGTTCCGCCGCCGCGACCGGACTTCGACTCACGACATCCTGAAGGAACGCCACCCGCTCGGCCGTCGGTAGCCCGGCCGCGAGCGACTTGGCGACCGCCCCCACGCGGTCCTCGGGGAGCTGCCCCGCCACCCGCTCGAACCCGGCCCGCGTCAGCCGCACGGCCTCGTCCGCACCCTTCCCGGAAACGGTGACGAGCGGCCCGCCCGCGGCGGTCAGGGCGTCGATCGCGGTCTTGTTCGGCCCCGTCTTGCCGGCGAACAGCGCGGGCGTATCGCCTTTGCCGGCCAGCCGCGGCGGGTGGTCGGCGGTGGCCACGGTCAGCAGTGCCTGCGTGACCAGGGCGTCGGCGTCAACGGCGGGCTTCTTCGCCACGGTTCCATCCTCGGTTGGGGAGAGTCGATTCCGGTCGAGATCGCCTACAGCACGCCCTTCGTGGACGGCACCCCTGCCGCCCGTGGGTCGGGCTCGACCGCCGCCCGCAGCGCCCGCGCACACGCCTTGAAGATCGTCTCGACGACGTGGTGCGTGTTCCGGCCGTGGTGCAGCACGACGTGCAGCGTCAGCAGACCCGCGGACGACACCGCCCGCCAGAACTCCTCCGCCAGCTGCGACGAGAACGTGCCCAGCAGTTCCGTCGGCACGTCCGCCTTCCACACCAGGAACGGCCGGCCGGACAGGTCCACCGCCGCCGTCGCCAGCGCCTCGTCCATCGGCAGCGTGCAGTCGCCGTAGCGGCGGATGCCCGCCTTCGTACCCAGCGCCTGCGCCAGCGCCTTGCCGAAGCAGATGCCCACGTCCTCGACGGTGTGGTGGGCGTCGATGTGGAGGTCGCCCTTGCACGCCACCGTCAGGTCGAACAGGCCGTGCTTGCCGAGGTGCGTCAGCATGTGGTCGAAGAAGCCGACGCCGGTCGCCGCCCGGACGACGCCGGTGCCGTCCAGGTCGAGGTCGAGCTCGATCGCCGTCTCGGCCGTCTCCCGGCGTATCGACGCGGTGCGCGGCATGACGTTCGGCCCGGTCAGAGGATTGATCGCAATTCGGACAGCAACCGGTCCGCCTCGGCGTCGGCGCCGACGGTAATCCGCAGGCCGTCGGTGCCGGCGTAGTTCATGTAGCGGACCAGCACCTTGCGGGCCTTCAGTTCCTCGTACAGCGGCTTCACAGGCCGGTCGGCCCGGCGGCACCACAGGAAGTTCGCGTGACTCGGCGTCACGTCGAACCCCAGCGCCGCAAGCGCCGCCGCGAGCCGGCCGCGGGTGGCGAGAATCTTCGCCCGCACCTGGCGGAAGTAGTCCTGGTCCTCGACCGCGGCGGTCGCGGCGGCGAGGCTCAGCACGTCGCAGTTGTAGCTGTCCTTCACCTTCACCAGCTCGCGGACCACGGCGGGTGCGGCCACGGCGAAGCCGAAACGGACGCCGGCCAGCGCGTACGACTTGCTGAGGGTGCGCGTGACGATCAGGTTCGGGACGCGGCCGAGGAGTGACAGCCCGTTGTCGTCGGCGAAGTCGGCGTAGGCCTCGTCGAGTACGAGCGGCGCGGGGGCGACCGCGGCGGCGAGGCGTTCGACTTCCGCGAGTGACACGACGCTGCCGGACGGCGAGTTCGGGTTCGGCAGGAAGGTGATGTTCCCGCCGGCGGGCCACGTTCGCGGCAACTGCCAGTCGGGCGTGAACGGCACCGTCTCGAAGTGGGCGCCCTGAATCTCGGCCAGCGACTTGTACAGGACGTAGCTCGGCGTCGGGGCGAGGACGAGCCCGCCCTCGGGGACGAACGCCCGCGTCAGGATGGTGAGGATGTCGTCGGAGCCGTTGCCGATCAGGACGCCGTCGGGGTCGACATTCAGGACGCGGCCGGCGGCGCGGCGGAACGTGTCGCCGAGGGGTTGCGGGTACTTGCGGAGGCGGTCGCCGGTGAGGGCGGCTTGAACGGCCTCGAACACCCGCGGGCTCGGCGGGTACGGGTTCTCGTTCGTGTTCAGCTTGACGATGTCGGGGTCGTTCAGTTGCTCGCCGGGGACGTACCCGGCCATGCGGCGAACGGCCTCGCGGATCGGGAGCATGACAGTTCCGGGCAACTCACGGTGTGTCACGGGCAAAGCCCGGGGACGGCCGTCCCCGGGCTTTCGCGGCGCGATGGCGTCCGACGACAATCCTACTTCTTGCCGCCCGCGGCGGCGGCCGCCAGCACCTTGTCGGGCTTCGGCTTCGGGCGGGCGGCGGGGCCGTTGTCGTGCGCCCGCTGCTCCACGCTCGCCGCGTGGCCCGTCAGCCCCTCCTTGTTCGCCAGGAAGATCACGTCGTCGGCGATCTCCTTCAGCCCGTTCCGGGTGAACCGCAGGATGCTCGTCCGCTTACGGAAGTCGTTCGCCGTCAGGCCGCTGCTGAACCGCGCCGTGCCGCCGGTCGGCAGGACGTGCGACGGACCCGCCGCGTAGTCGCCGAGCGCCACCGGGGTGAACGGCCCGAGGAACACCGCGCCGGCGTTCTCGACCTCTTCAACGAAGGCGTCCGGGTCGCGCGTCTGGATGTGGAGGTGTTCGGGGGCGAGGGCGTTTACGCAGTCGATGGCGCCCTGCTTGTCCGGGGCCAGCACGAACGCCCCGTACCGCTCCAGGCTGTCCCGCGCCAGCTCGGCCCGCGACAGCTTGGCCAGCCGCTTCTCGAGCGCCACCTGCACCTCGTTCAGCAGCGGCTCGTACCACGTCACCAGCACCGGCACGCCCGGCGAGTGCTCGGCCTGGGCGATCAGGTCCAGTGCCACGTAG
>DASPHQ010000088.1:0-4210 GCA_035629595.1 Urbifossiella sp.
GCCAACGGCCTGGGACAGCATAGCCCGGGGCAACGCCCCGGGACGGGTCACGGATCAACCGGGTTCGGTATCAGAGGTCGAAGCCTTGACCCGACTACGGAGTCACCAGCCCGCGGAAGTACGCCATCGTGCGCTTCAGCCCCTCGGCCCGGTCCACCTTCGGCTCCCACCCGAGCAGCTGGCGGGCGCGGGTGATGTCCGGCTGACGCACCTTCGGGTCGTCCTGCGGCAGCGGCCGGTACTCGACCGACCCCGGCCGACCGCACAGCGCCAGAATCTCCTCCGCAAACTGGCGGATCGTGATCTCCGCCGGGTTGCCGATGTTCACGGGGTCGTGGTAGTCCGTCATCAGCAGCCGCACGATCCCGTCCACCAAATCCGTGACGTAGCAGAAGCTGCGGGTCTGGGAGCCGTCACCGTACACCGTCAGCGGCTCGCCGCGCAGCGCCTGGTCCATGAAGTTCGGCAGCACCCGGCCGTCCTTCAGGCGCATCCGCGGGCCGTACGTGTTGAAGATGCGGACGATGTGCGTGTTCAGCCCGTGGACGCGGTGGTACGCCATCGTCATCGACTCGGCGAACCGCTTCGCCTCGTCGTACACGCCGCGCACGCCGACCGGGTTCACGTTCCCCCAGTACGCCTCCGTCTGCGGGTGTTCGAGCGGGTCGCCGTACACCTCCGAGGTGCTCGCCAGCAGGAACCGCGCCCCGTGCGCCTTGGCGATGCCGAGCGCGTTGTGCGTCCCCAGCGAACCGACCTTCAGCGTCTGGATCGGCAGTTCCAGGTAGTCCACCGGGCTCGCCGGGCTGGCGAAGTGCAGCACCGCGTCGAGCGGGTCCTTCAGCTTCAGCGGCGCGGAAATGTCGTGGCCGATGAAGCGGAACCGCGGGTCGGCGCGGAACGGGTCGAGGTTCTCCAGCCGGCCGGTGAGCAGGTTATCGACGGCGACGACGGAATGGCCGTCGGCCAGGAACCGCTCGCACAGGTGGGAGCCGATGAACCCGGCCCCGCCGGTGATGAGTACGCGCATGGCAGCCTCCGTTCCACCCGGTCGTCGGACCTCACCCGTTGCACCGGGCGGGCGTCCCGGGCAGAATACGACATCAACCCCCGGGGAGGAACGAGCCATGCTGCGGTGGTGGGCGGTCGGGCTGTCGGCGGCGCTGGTGGTGGGCTCGGCGGACTCGGCCGCGGCCCAGAAGGCGGCGCCGAAGAAGAAGGCGGAGGCGCTGCCGGTCAACGACAAGGTGCTCGACTTCGCCAGGAAGAAACTCGGCGAACAGGTCGGCAACGGCGAGTGCTGGACGCTCGCCAACGACGCCGTCCTCGCCGCCGGCGGCAAGAGCAGCCCGAGCTACACCGACTCCCCCGCGAAGGGGGACTACGTGTGGGGCGAGCTCGTGTACGGCGTGTCCGCGAAGGGTGGCAAGCTGACCGAGGACACCGTTGCCGTCAAGAAGGCGGTCGCACCCGGCGATGTCGTGCAGTTCCGCGACACCAAGTTCAGCGGCCCACGCGCCGGCGGCGGCACCTACAGCATGTCCGCCGAGCACCACACGGCCGTGGTCGCGGCCGTGGCCCCCGACGGCAGGACGTTCCAGATTCTGCACCAGAACTGGAACGGCAAAAAGACCGTCGCCGAGGCGACGCTCGCAACCCGCGACCTCAAGGAGGGCTGGGTGATGGTGTACCGGCCGCAGCCTCGCTAGCGGTAGCTGAGCTTCAGGATGTGGACGATGCCGCCCTCCAGGCCGGCGGCGAGGGTCACGTCGCCGGAGTCGTCGGCCTTCGGCGAGAAGGCCACGGCGGTGAACTCGCCCGGCCGGCTCTTGCTGTACTTCGCCATCTTCGTCGCCACCTCCCACACCACCACCGCCCCGTCCTGCCCGGCCGACGCCAGCAGCTTGCCGTCCGGCGAGAACGACACGTCCTGCACGCCTCGCTTGTGGGTGCCGGTCAGCGTGCCGACCGGCGTGCCGCTGTCCTTCACGAGATAGATGTTCCCGCCGCTCGGCACCGCGAACACGCTGGCAGCCGGATTGCCGACGATGCGGGAGGCCCCGAGGGCGGTCTTCGGCACGAACCCGCCGACCGACTTCGGGCCGTTCTTGTCGAGGGTGAAGGTGCGGAACGCGCCGCCTTCGGTCGCCACCGTCAGCTTGCCGGCCGGGGAGAAGACCACGCCGCGGACCGTCTGCTCGACCTTCAACTCGTCGCGGAGCACGGCGAACTCGGTCAGCCGGCCGTCGCCGTGGACGTTCCACACGACCGCCGACTTGTCCGCCGCGCCGGTCGCCACGTACCGGCCGTCGGGCGACACGGCGGCGGTGAACACCTTCCCCTGGTGCAGCTTCGCCACCGCCGACTCGGACTTGGCCGCGACGTCCCACACGCGGACGGAGTTGTCGCCGTGGCCGAACACGAGGAACTTCCCGTTCGGCGAGAAGGCCAGTGCCCGGACCGACGTTTTGCCCATGAACACGCCGGCCTTCACGACGCCGGTCTCGTTCGCCGCCTTCGGGCCCACGTCGAACAGGTGGACGTCCTCGGCGCCGACCGCGAGGACCTTGCCGTCCGGGCTGAACGCCAGCGAGCGGACCTTCCCCTCCGTCTCGATCGTCACCTCGTAGCTGGACTCGAGCGTGACCTGCATTTTCTTCGGCTGAGCGGCGGTCGGGGCGAGCGCCGCCAGCACGAACAGGAGGGCGGCGAGGAGGGGCGACCGGGACATGGGACGTGACTCCGGCGGACGCGGCGGGGCGGCTATTGGATGAGACGCGGGGCGCCGGGGCAAGTTCCCCCCTACCGGGGCGCCAGCCGAACGACGTGGACGGTGCCGTCGTCCTGGCACGCGGCCAAGGTCATCTCGCCGGTCACGGCGTTGACGTACGGCGAGAACGCCACGTCGCTGAACGTGCCGGGGCGGACCTTCGTGTACCGCGCCGCCTTCGTCGCCACGTCCCACACGATCACCGTGCCATCGCGGCCGCAGGTGGCGACGTGCTTGCCGTCGGCCGAGAAGCTCACCCCGGTCACGTCGTCCTTGTGCCCGGCCGGGCCGGCCAGGCTCCCCGCGGCGGTGCCGGTCGGCGTCACCAGGTGGACCGCCGCGTTGTCCGCGACGGCGAACAGGGTGCCCGCGGCGTTCGGCACGATGCACGCCGACCCCACCCCGCCCTTCGGCGGCTTGAACCCGCCGGTCAGCTTTGGCTCCCCCTTCGCCAGCGTGTAGCCGCGGAACGTCCCCTGCGGGGTCACCGTGTACAGCCCCTTCCCCTTCGACACGAACGCCACCGCCTGGATCGCGTCGCCGGACGCCCCGTCGGCCCTGATGACGTGCTTCTCCTTCAGCGAGCCGTCCTCCCCGAGGTCCCACAGGATCGCCGTGCGGTCCTGGCTGCCGCTGGCGACGAGCTTCCCGTCCGGCGACACGGCCACCGACCGCACGTCGCTCCGGTGTTCCTTGACCCGGCCCGTTTCCCGCCTCCCCTCGACGCCCCACACTCGCACGGTCCAGTCGCGCCCGCCGAAGACGACGTGCTTGCCGTCCGGCGTAAACGTCAGCGTGGTGATGCCGAACCCCACGGTCGAGTCGAAGAACGCGACCTTCTTCGGGTCGGCGCCCGAAATGTCGTAGAGGAACACGTCCTCGGTGCCGACGGCTACGAGCTTCCCGTCCGGGCTGACCGCGACCTCGTGGACGTGCCCCTGGACCTGGAACTTCATCTCGGCGGCGGCCTGGAGGGTGAGCTTCTTGTCCTTCGGCTGCTGGGCCGGGGCTGCGGCCAGCGGCGCGAACAACACCGGCAGCACGAGCGCGAACAGGCGGGACATGGGGACGACTCCGTCGGGGTGGGCGGGTTTCACGATTGAATCACGACCGCGGGGCCGGTTCAAGAGGGCGCGGCCCCGCCGTACAATCTGCCCATCCCCGGAGGCTCCCATGCGCCGACCCGTCGCGCTCGCCGTGCTCGCCGTGCTCGCGTCCCCGTCGCTCGCCGTCGCCCAGAAGGACGCCGTGGTGAAGGCCGCGGCGGCGCAAGCGGCCGCGAACTGGCCCACTGCCGTGCAAATCTGGGAGTGGGCCGAGCCCGGCTACCAGGAGGCGAAGTCGGCGAAGGCGCTCGCCGACCTGGCCGAGAAGGCCGGCTTCAAGGTGACCCGCGGCGTCGCCGGCATCCCGACCGCGTTCGTCGCCGAGTTCGGGACC
>DASPHQ010000089.1:0-3528 GCA_035629595.1 Urbifossiella sp.
GCCGATTCGAACACTGGCAGGGCGCGTATCTGAAACTCTTCCCACCACCCAGAACGCGCCACTTGACCAAGCGTCCCGGTAGAGTCTGGTTGCATGGATCCCTCTTACCGCAACCTATGCCCCGAAAGGGGGGCATGATAATTAGATTGTCGTCAATTTGTTCTACTTATTAATCTATTATTTTATCATGCGTATCAATACCCAGTGATTATGGGATCACCCACTTGTGGATAGGATTCTCGCCACCGGCGGGTGGTTCGTCAAGGTCTAATCGGACTGCCAACAATTCAAATCGGAGTAGTGCAATACACTGGGCCGTCCGCCGCCCTGGGTGACCGAGTCGGAAGTCTGGGCCGCCGAAAAGCGCCTGTTGACCCTAAGCAGGTCGGCAGAAGTCTTTTCACAAGGCCGAACACAGCCAGAAGTCATTCGAGCGGACGCCGGCGCTGTGCAATGCCTCTCGCCGGGTCAGGCTCCCGAGGTAGCCGACGAACCGGTCCACCTGCTCGTCCAGGGTGTCGTACTGGTGGTCGGCACTGATCACGTCCTTCCCCTAGCCCCACAGGGTGTCCATCGGGTTCAGCTTCGGCAACCGTTTGGGCAGCCACAGCAGTTCGACCCCGAGTCGCCCGGCCAGGGTGACCGACCCCTTGGCCGTGTGGCTCGGGTCCTCGTCCAGCAGCAGGGCGACCCGCCGCCCCCGGTAGGCGGCCCCGGGGCGACCACGCGGCCTGCAGCGGCGGGAACTGCAGGAGGTCCGTCTCGTCTTCGGCCAGCACCACGCTACGGGCCGGTAGAGCCTTGATCCGCCGGCGGGTGACCGCCTCGACCGGCTCGCCCCCGCCAACCTCCAGGATGGCAAGCGTCCGGCGGTACGCCATGCTGGTCATGCCTTGGAAGAGTACGACGAGGACACCGGCACCGTGAAGAAAGCCCCAATCCTGCTGCGCGAGCTGGTGGGGCGCCCGCCCCCCCCCGTCACCGCGGACACCACCGCCGAGGAGGGCCTGCTCGTCAGCCTCAACCAGACGGGCGTGGTGGACCTGCGGTACATCTCGAAGCTCTACGGCAAGCCCGAGGACGCCGTCGTCGTGGAGTTGGGCGACCTGATCGTCGAAAACCCGAAGACCAAACAGTTCGAACCTGCCAACCAGTACGTCTCCGGGGACATACGGGCCAAGCTCGCGGCGGCCGAGACGGCCGGGATGGCCCGGAAGGTCGCGGCGCTGAAGGGCGTGCAGCCGGAGGACGTACTCCGCGGTGACATCGACGCCAACCTGGGGGCGCCGTGGATCCCGGCCGCCGACGTCCAGGCGTTCGCGGCGCAGATGTTCGGGTTGGAGTCGTCCGCGGTCACCGTCGCCCACCTGGCCAGGGACGCGGTGTGGAGCGGCGAGGGGGACTACTTGGCCGAGCGGGCCGTGGCGAACATCACCGACTACGGCACGTCGCGCGCCAGCGGCCTGTGGCTGCTCGACCTCGCCCCGCGCTACCGCTTCAGACACGACGCCCCGGAAAGACAGAACCACGGAAACACGATTCCCCGGGTTCTGCGGAGGGGGCTCGCATCGCACCAAGGGTAGGGTGGAGTGTTGCCCGAAGTCGTCGAGGGCCGGTGTCGACCCTCCGCGGACGGGTCAGGCCGAGTGGTTCTTCCGTCCGACCAGTTCGCGGGCGGCGGCGATCAGTACCGAAGGCAGGAACGGCTTGTGAACGACGCGCGCGCCCGGGTCGGCGGCCGACAGGGCGTCGGCTGCCGGGTCGTCCCTATTGGCCAGGACCAGGACCGCCGGCCGCGCCGCGCGGGCGCGGACGACCGCGGCGATTCCGGCCGCCGGCTCCCCGAATCGGGGTGCGGCGACGACGACCAGGCGGGCGGTGGGGTCCAAGGCCGCCCCGATGGCGTCGGGGCCGGGCAGCGACACGACCCGGAACCCGGCCCGGGGAGCATAATGCTGACCAGGTCGTTGACGGCGGGGTGGGAGTCGGCCGCGAGGGCGAGCGGGCGGTGGCATGGGCGATCCGGGCGGCGGTGCGGAACTGTCGCGCCGCCGTCACCGGGAATACGGAGCAATGGCGGCAGAGAGGACACGCAATCCGGGATCGGCCAGAGAATCCCCAGCCGCCGGCATTGTGTCACTTGCTCGGATCCGGACATCCCGTTGTTCCCGGGCACAGAATCACGATTCCACGATGATACGGTCCCGCTCCTTTGATCCATCGCTTCGCCTCCGCGCGGCCGAAGGCTTTTCGTACGACCCCGCTTCTTGGTCCCGTGTCGCTCTCGCCTTCTCCATGCCTTGTCGGCCTCTGCCGCCTGTAGCGATGGGGTCTGAACCCACCGCCGGCTCCTGCAAGCTGCCAGACCGGCTTTCCTGAAGGAAGCCTTCCGGTCTTCGCCTGCACGACCGCGGTACTTCCGGCTGCCGCGGGTTCCGATCGCCCCCATCAGGCGGGCAATGACGCCCCCTGGGACACAGGGAGAACGACCATGACCACACCCGCACACAAGATCCGGATCAGCAACCTCACCGCCGTCGTCTGGCGGAACGCCGGGGAGAAGCCCTGGTACTCGGTCCAGCTGACCCGCAGCTACAAGGTGGACGACGGCTGGCGCGAGACCGACAGCCTCGGCCACGACGACCTGCTGTCGGCCGCCAAGCTGCTCGACCTGGCCCACAGCTGGGTCATGCACCAGTTGGAGGCCGACCGCCACGGCCGCAAGCTCGCCCAGCAGGCGGCGTGAATCAACCGGGGCGGCCCGAGCGGGTCGCCCCATCCACCACCGAAAGGAATCGACCGATGAGTGAAATGAAAGCCCCCTGAACCATCCACCTCGACCGCGACGGCACCGAGGACATCGCCGTCATCCACGACGCGAACGGGGAAGCACTCGTAGCCAGCCGGCCCTTCTGGCTGTCCACGGGCGACGACCCGATCCCGCCGACCCTCGCCGTCGTACTCGCGATGAAAGCCGCCCCGAAACTACTGGCCGCCTGTCGGTTGGTGGTCGAGCGCGGGGAGCGCGGCGACCTGGCCGAGGCGGCCCGTGCCTGTCGAGACGCCCTCTCTGAAGCGGAGGGATCATGAGCGCCGACAACAACAGCCGCGCCGAACGCGCCCGCGCTACCCTGCGCGGCCGCGTCGAGGCGAAGGGCAAAGTGTTCGAGGAGAGCGACAGCGAAGTTGCCGAGCTGATGGCCGACCTGTTGCACCTGGCCGTGCGGATCGCCGGGAGCGAGGGCGCCGGGCGGGTGCTCCGCGTCGCGCGGATGCATTTCGACGCCGAGCACGACGGGTCGTGGGACGGCTTCGAGTAGCCGCGTAGTCGCGTCGAACGAACAAGGGCCGGGGTTTCCCCCGGCCCAGGTCACCTGCGGAAGCAGAACTGATACCGTCTTGCATTGAAGGTTTACCGTTCCATCCGGGCCGCCCAGCGGAACCCGACGGCCCCCTTGACGGTAGCCGGATCGCCGGCCAGGCGGCGGCACCGCCGCCGGATCACCCGCCGGAGGTCGGCCAGCCGGT
>DASPHQ010000090.1:0-2713 GCA_035629595.1 Urbifossiella sp.
AACTCGGGGTGCGTCGGCAGGCTTCCCTGCATCCCGAAGTCGTTCTCGGTTTCGACCAGCCCGCGGCCGAAGAACTTCTGCCACTCGCGGTTCACGGTCACCCGGGCGGTCAGCGGGTTGTCGCGGGACACCAGCCAGCGCGCCAGGTCGAGGCGGCTCAAGCGCTTTCCGCCCGTCGAGACCGGGGACGTGCCGAGGGCCGCGGGGAAGCCGGGCTGCACCACGTCGCCCTTGCGGAGGAAGTCGCCGCGGATCTGGACGTGCGTCTGCCGCGGGGCGGCGCGCTCGCGCATCACCAGCGTCGTCGTCACCTTCCCCTGCACCCGCTTGATCTCGGCCTTCACCAGGTCGATGTCCTCGCGGCTGCCGCCGTTCTTCTGAATCCACGCCTCCATGTGGTTCAGCTTGGCGATCGTGGATTCCAGCGCCGGGTTGCCGCCGATCGGCATCGTCGGCTCGTCGCACGAGTCGAAGAAGGCGTAGAGGCGGTAGTAGTCGTGCTGCGTCACCGGGTCGTACTTGTGGGTGTGGCACTGGGCGCAGCCGACGGTGAGGCCGAGCCACACGGCCCCGGTCGTGTTCGCCCGGTCCACGGTGCGCTCGACGCGGAACTGCTCGGCGTCGGTGCCGCCCTCCTCGTTGAACGACGTGTTCCGGTGGAAGCCGGTGGCGACCTTCTGGTCAACCGTCGCGTTCGGCAGCAGGTCGCCGGCGAGCTGGTGCGTCGTGAACTGGTCGAACGGGAGGTCGGCGTTGAGGGAGCGGATCACCCAGTCGCGGTACGGCCAGATGGACCGGGGGCCGTCGATGGTGTAGCCGTTGCTGTCGGCGTAGCGGGCCATGTCGAGCCAGTGGCGGGCCTGCCGCTCGCCGTAGTGCGGCGACGCCAGCAGCCGATCGACCACCTTCTCAAAAGCCTCCGGCGACCGGTCGTCGAGGAACGCCTGCACCTCGGCCGGCGTCGGCAGCAGGCCGGTGAGGTCGAGCGTGACGCGGCGCAGCAGCGTGGGACGGTCGGCCTCCGCGGACATCGTGAGGCCGGCTTTCTCCAACCGGGCGAGGACGTAGGCGTCGATCGGGTTCGGGAGCATCGTCTTGGTGTTGGGCACTGCCGGCCGCTGGACGCGCTGGAAGGCCCAGTGCGGCTTGTACTCCGCCCCCTCGGCGATCCACTGCTTCAGCGTCTTGACCTGGTCCGCCGTCAGCCGCGCGCCGGCTTCGGGCGGCGGCATGCGGGCGTCGTCGTTCGGCTCGCAGACGCGCTCCACCAGGAGGCTCTTGTCCGGGTTCCCCGGCACGATCGCGCCGGACTTCACCGCGGCGTCGCGGGTGTCGAGGCGGACCTTCCCCATCTGGCTGGCGGGGCCGTGGCACTTGAAGCAGCTGTTCGACAGGAGCGGCCGCACGTCGCGGGCGAAGTCCACGGGGTCGGCCGCGCGGGCCGGCGCGGGAACCAGCAGGAGGACCGCCGGGGCCAGGCGGGAGAGAGGCAGCGGCATGGCGTGGTCGGATCGGGGGAGGGCGGGGGGCGGGTCATCCGTCAGCATACCCGACGGGGCGGCCGGGGGGAACGGGCAAGTTCCAGGTGAGTGAAGCCCACCCGCCGCGGCGGGTGGGCTTTCAGCCCGGACCCTAGTTATCGTTCGGGCTCGGCGGCGTCGGCGCACCGGAGCGCAGGCACGCCCGCTCCCACACGTCCGGGTCGATCGTGTATCGCAGCGGCCGGACCGACCCGTCCGCGAACCCGGCACAGAACACCCCGGGGTGAGACGAGCCGAACCCCGCGCGCGGTTCCAGATTTCCCGGCTCGGTCACGTCCGGCGCCGGCGGCACCGCGGCCGTGCGGTACACCTCGTAGTCCGCGCCCCAGCCCGCCGTGGCGAAGCTGTCGTCGTCGTCGCGGCTGGTGCCGAGCGCGGCGAGGTTGAGCCGCTTCCCGGCGAACACCACCACGCCGCCGGTGCCGCCCGCCAGGTCCGACAGCCGCAGCGGCGGCACGCCCGTCGGCGCGATCACCCCGGTCGGCCGCTCCGGGTCGGCGGCGCCGTTCGCCGCGTAGTCGAGCTTCGCCAGCCCGGAGGGGTCGGCCGCGGTGCGGCGGGCGGGGCACAGGTACACGTCCACCGCGCCGCGGCGGACGGCCTCGGGGTCGGCGTCGCGGTACAGACGGTCGTGGCCGAGGTGGGGCAGCAGCACGTAGGCCCACGACCACCCGCCCGCCAGGCGGGCCGTCGGCGTGGCGGCGGCGAGGTCCGGCGCGGCCGAGCCGCCGGCGGGGAAGTGGCCGCGGGTGTCGTGGTAGGCGAGGAGGCCGGTGCCGAGCTGCTTCAGGTGACTGACGCAGCGCGCCCGCGCGGCCGCGGCGCGGACCTTCGTCACGGCCGGGATGAGAAGCCCGAGCACGACGAGCACCAGGGCCGCCGCGACGACGGCTTCGAGGAACGAGAACCCACGGGCGCGGGCCACGACGAGGCTCCCCCGGGCCGGCCGGGTGAACGAACGCAACTTGGGCGAATGGATCGGGTGGGGGCTGGGTGCGAGTCGGCCCCGACACGAGATTGAGGCAAGTAGACGCCGCCCGCGGCGGGGTGTCAAGCGCGAAATGAGGAGAATCTGAGAGCCCGCTCGCGGGCGTCCGCCTGTCGCGGTCTTGCGGGTCGTGGCGGGCGGTGCGCGGCGGCGGCGCGGATAACCGAACCCGCACGATTCCCCC
>DASPHQ010000091.1:0-5438 GCA_035629595.1 Urbifossiella sp.
GGGTGTGGTCCGTCCCCTTCACGGGCGGGCATCGCGGCGCAGAGGCCGGGCCTGCGTCGGCGCGTGGTTCCCCGTCCGCGATGACGGCCGTGTGCGCCTCACCCTCTCCCCCCCGGGGGAGAGGGTCGCGGCGAAGCACGCGGGGTGAGGGGGCGAACCACCTTCGGGGAAAACCCCATCGCCCCAGCCACCGCGGGGTCATTTGCGGTCCCCCGCCAGCAGCGCGGCCGCGGCCGGGCCGAACCGCCGCGTGAACTCCGCCGCCCCGTGCTTCGACAGGTGGAAGCCGTCCACCAGCAGCTCGTCCGGCATCCACCCGCGGGCGTCGATCAGCGGCAGGTCCAGCTCGCGGCGCAGCGTCGCCAGGTACTCCTGCGCCTGCCGCTCGGCGTCGGGCGGCATCCAGCCGCGGAACTCGGTCGCCTCCGGCAGGTACGCCAGCGCCACCTTCGACCCCTTCGCCCGCGCCAGCGCCACCGCCTCGCGCAGCGCCCGGTCGGCGAGCGGGTGGACGGTGTAGCCGGTGAACTGGCCGCGGTAGATCGGCTCGCAGTGGGCCAGGCGCTTCTTGCGCTCGTCGGGCCGCGGCGTGGGATCGTCCAGGCCCGGCAGCCAGCCCCAGCCGTCGAGGTTGCCCCACGCCAGTTCGAGCCGCCGGTCCCACGGCTGCCACCGCGGCGCCATCTGCGCCAGCAGCCGGTGGCGCGTCTCGTACAGCGGGAAGAAGCGGTCGCGGCGCATCTTCGCTTCCGTCTCGTCCGGCTTCGGGAAGTAGTCGCGGACGAGCGGCGCGTCGCCGGGGAACAGGCGGGCGTGGTCGATGCGATCGGGCTCGTGGAACGGGCCGTCCTCGCGGAGGAACGGCGGCCAGAACTCCAGCACGACCACGTCGGGGCGGAACCCGTCGGCGTAGGCGCGGCGGAGCGCCATCAGCTCGATGACCGGCCCGCCGCCGACGAGGCCCATGTTGAACAGCAGCGGGTCGGCGCCGCCGGGGCGGGATTCCTCCCACGCGGCCGGGCTCAGCCCCATGCAGGTGCGCGAGCTGCCGACGACGAGCACCAGCGGCCGACCCGGGTTCTCGGCGAGGCGGGTGCGGAGCGACGCGGCGCGGCGGCCGTACTCCGGGTCGCGCAGTTGCGGGAACGCCGACTCCATCAGGACGAGCGCGACCGCGTGGATCACCAGCACGCCGACGACGCCGACCAGCAGCGCCGACGCCGCCGACCGTCGGCGGCGGAACACGGACGCCGCGCGGCGCGGCCGGGGGGGCGTCAGGCGCGGGAGGCGGAACAGGCGCAGTAGCGTGGTGCGCGTCATCGGGTGCCCCCGAGCCACGGGGCGAGGGCGTCGCGGGTCAGCACGTCGGTGAAGCGGTCGGCCCCGCGGCCGGTCAGGTGGTGGCCGTCCATCGTCTCGTCCGCCGTCACCCACCGGCGGGCGTCGATCAGCGGCGCGCCGAACTCGGCCGACAGGTTCGCCAGCAGCGCGTCGAGTTGCTTCAGTCCCTCGGCGTCGTACCACGTCTCCCAGCCGCCGCACTCGGGCATCAGTATCAGGGCAGGGCGGATGCCGCGGGCGCGGCACTGTTCCAGCGTGTCGCGGACGGCGGCGACGCCGCAGCCGGTCGGGCGGTAGCCGGGGAAGTACTCGGCGTACTGGGCGAAGGTCAGGTGCGTGAGGCCGGCGCGTTCCTTGGGCGAACACACGTCCGGCGGGCGGCAGAAGCCGAAGGCGTCGGGCTCGTGGCCGCCGTTGAGCCGGCGGTTGTCCATGAGCATCCACGGGGCGTAGCGGTCGAGCAGCAGGAAGCGGTGCTCGTACACCGACGCCAGCATGCCGCGCGGGCCGTGTGTGGCGGGCGTGGCCGCGGGGAAGCCCATGCCGCGCACGACGGGGAGTTCGTCGGGCCGGAGCCGCGTCGGCAGCAGCCAGCGGGCCTCGGGCGTGAGCGGGTGCTGACCCGCGAGGAACACCGGGTGGACTTCGATGAGTGCGAAGTCGGCCTTCACGCCCGCGTCGGCGAGGCGGCGGAAGTACACGGCGTTCGTGACCGGCCCGGCGCCGGCCTGGCCGAAGTTGAACACCTCGACGGGCCGGCCGACGTGCGCGGTGAGGTTGTCGGCGGCGCGGCGGGCGTTGACCGCGTTGAGCGTCCGCGAGCTGCCGACGAGGAGGACGGTGGTGGGTCGGTCGGCCGCGGCGAAGAACGCCGGGTGCGTGCGTAGGAGGGCGAACTTGTCGAAGTAGAGCGGGTCGCGGAGCGGCGACACTTCGGTACGCACCGCGAGGCCCAGCGCGATCTGTGCGGCGAGCACGGTGGCGATGCCGGTGACGACGGCGACCGCGGCCCGGCGGGTGCGGTCGCGGCGGCCCGGCGCGGTCGGCACGACGACGACTGTCACCCGGCCGGCGGCGCGAGGCCGCGGCGCGGGCGGCGCGAGTCGACGGAGGAGGGTGCGGGTCATCGTCGGGGTCTCAAGGTCTCGGCTCGGGGCTGTCGTGACCGCCGTGCCTGTAGGTAGCCGCGGGCTTCAGCCCGCGCCCACCTACGGCGGAGTACCAGGGAGCCACGCCACACGAACACCGCCTACGTGGGCGCGGGCTGAAGCCCGCGGCTACCAACTACCAACAGGCACGACGGTCACCGTCCGCGGAAGAACGGCAGCACCGCTTCCCGCACCAGCCGGTCGGAGAACATTTCCGCCCCCGGCCGCAGCATGTGGTGGCCGTCGGTGAACGCCGCCGCCGGCAGCCAGCCGCGGGCGTCGATCAGCGGCGCCCCGTACTCGGCCTCCAGCGCCGCCAGGAAGGCGTACAGCCGCGCCGTCGCCGCCGCCGGGTACAGGGCGCGGAAGCCTTCCGACTCGGGCATCAGCACCATCCGCACCGGCAGCTTTTGGTCGCGGCACAGCGCCAGTAGGTCGGCCAGCGCCCGGGCGCCGCCGCCGGTCGGGTGCATGTCCGCGAGGATGGCGCCGTACTCGCCGGCGGCGCGCTTCAGCCCCTCGTCCTGCTTCTCGGGCGTCAGGTCGGTCACCATCGGCGTGGACCACCCGGCCGGGTCTTCGGTCCGGCTCCAGTCGTAGCGGAGGTGCCACGGGAGCGCGCTCGGGTGAACGCGGCCCAGCATCGGGAACCGCAACTGATACCACGGCACCATCACCGACCGCCGCCAGTCGCGGCGCGTCTTCTCCGCGGGGAAGTCGTAGCCGATCACGGCTTCCACCTCGCCACGCCGCAGCCGGTCACCGAAGAGGAATCGCGCCTCCAGCGGCCCGTCCTCGAGTTTCGCGAGCGTCGGCGGCAGCACCTCGACGAGCAGCAGGTCGGGCCGGTGACCCGCTTCCAGCAGTCGGCGCAGGTACGTCAGGTGCGCGACCGGGCCGGACGCGGGGATGCCGTAGTTGAACGCCATCGCCCGGCCGCCGAGCTCGGTCGCCAGCTGCTCGCGGACGCGGGCCGAGTAGAAGGCGTAGCCGGTGCGCGAGGTGCCGAGCATGACCACGCTCGGCGCCCCGGGGTGCGCCGCGAACTGCGCGCGCAGGCGGACTTCCTTGTCGGCGTAGCCGGGGTCGCGGAGGTACAGCGACAGCTCCGCCGCGAGCCCGAGGCCGACCTGAAGCAGCACCGCGGCCGCGACGCCCACCCCGACGGCGACCGCGGCGCGCCGGCGGCGCGTGAGGCGCCGGCGTGCGGGTGGAGACACCCGGGGCGCGCGGAGGAGGGCGGCGAATCGTGGGGTCAGCTTCACGGGCCGCCGTCAGAAGTCGAAGTAGATGAAGCTGCTGCCGCTGTCGGGGGCCAGCACCATCGCGGCGCACAGGCACACCGCGTAGCCGGCGCCCAGCACCGGCGCCGGGAGGCGGTCGTACACCCGCTGCCACACCCCGCGCGTCACCAGCAGGTGACACAGCAGCACGAACGCCGCCGTGTACCACAGGCTCCGGTTGTGCAGCGGCAGCGGCAGCCCCATCTGCAGGCTGAACAGCCGGCTGTACATCGCCATCGCCCGGTCGAACCCGTCGAGGATCAGGTCCGGCCGCGGCGGCTTCAGCGGGTCCGGGTACAGGTTCGGCTGGAACAGCACCCAGCACAGGCTCACGCAGAAGAACGTGAGCACGATGCGGAAGCCGGTGCCGATCGTCGTCTTCAGCGCCGCGTCGAGCGCCGGACGTGCGCCGGCGAACGCGGCGAAGTGGCGGTGGATGATCAGCAGCAGCCCGTGCGCCACGCCCCACAGGATGAAGCTCCACGCCGCCCCGTGCCACAGGCCGCCGAGCGTCATCGTGATCATCAGGTTCCGGCACGTCGCGAAGTTGCTGCCGCGGCTGCCGCCCAGCGGGATGAACAGGTAGTCGCGCAGCCACGTCGACAGGCTGATGTGCCAGCGCCGCCAGAACTCCGACACGTTCGCCGCGATGTACGGCATGTTGAAGTTGTTCGTCAGCTTGTACCCGAGCAGGTGGGCCAGGCCCACGGCCATGTCGGAGTAGCCGCTGAAGTCGGCGTAGATGCGGATGCTGTACGCCAGCACCGCCATCCACACGGCGCCGGTGTTGTACTTGTCCGGCTCGTGGAAGATCGGGTCGCAGAATACCGCCATGCGGTCGGCGATCGCCAGCTTCTTGAACGCCCCCATCAGCAGCAGCTGCACGCCGACCTGCACGCGGACCCAGTTCCACCGCTTCGGCCGCCGCGTCTGCTGGAGGAAGTCGCCGGCACGCACGATCGGCCCGGAGACGAGGTGCGGCAGGAACAGGATGAACAGCAGGAATCGCGGCAGGCTCGTCTCGGCCTTGATCTTGCGGCGGTACACGTCCACCGCGTAACTCACCGCCTCGAACGTGTAGAAGCTGATGCCGAACGGCACGAACAGCGCCAGCGCCCGCATGTCGTACTTCGCGTAGCCCGGGTCGCGGCCGGAGGTCACGAGCAGGTCGTGCAGCTCATTCAGGAAGAACCCGCGGTACTTGAAGTAGCACAGGATCGACAGGTTCATGCCGATGCTGGTGATCATGATGGCGCGGCGCAGCCGGACGCGCTCGGTGGCGTCCATGAGGCGGCCGAAAATGTAGTCGGCAAGCGTGGTGGCGGTGACGAGGAACGCCAGCTCGGCGCTCCACGCGGCGTAGAAGTGGAAGCTGGCGGCGACCAGCACCCAGATGCGCGTCATCTGCCAGCGGCGCGGGATGCTCCAGTAGACGGCGAGCACCACGGCGAAGAACAGCAGGAAGTTCGACGTGTGGAAGAACGGCTCCGGCAGGAGCTCGGCGAGCTTCTGGAAGTACGGCCAGGCCGTCTTCTGCGGCGCGTCGGCGGTGGCGAGCAGGCTGAGCGGCATTCGGCCGTCCCGTCCGTGGGAGGGTCTGGCGGGGCGCGCGGCCCCGCGGTCGGCGGCGGACTATAGCGGCGGGGGGAAAACGCGGTCAACCCCG
>DASPHQ010000092.1:0-4135 GCA_035629595.1 Urbifossiella sp.
TTCCTGACCTGCTGCGCCGCGAAGCAGCGGGCGACGCTGAGCACGCCGGAGCTGGGGGCGGCGGCGTTCGCCACGGTGAACATGGGCGTGCAGAGTTACCGCAACGGCAAGGTGTACTTCTGGGACAAGGAGGCCCGCGCCCCGAAGGAGGCGGACGGCAGCTGGGCGGCGCGGCTGGAGGCGCGGAGCAAGAAGCGCGACACGCCGAGCCAGATTCAGGGCTGGACCGGCGGCGACCGCGGCAGCCGGCTGGTGCCGCCGCCGTACCAGCGGCTGGAGGGCCCGTGGGTGAACGGCACCGACCCGGCGCCGGCGGACCCGGCCCCGAAGACCGGTAACTAGTGCGTGCGCGAAAGCCCGGGGACCGCCGTCCCCGGGCTTTTCGAGGGATGCGTGCCGCCGGAAGGGTGGCAGAGTGGTCGATTGCACCGGTCTTGAAAACCGGCAACGTGGCAACACGTTCGAGGGTTCGAATCCCTCCCCTTCCGCCTTCAAGACGCACAAAACCCCGGGAATCCCCGGGGTTTTGCTGTTCTCGGACACTCGTCTAGCCGAGACACCGAAAGACGCCGCGAGTCACGCCGAGACAAGCCACGAGCAAGTAGCTGGCAAGCAGCGGCCCCGGACGAGCAAGCAGCGGCAAGTCACAGCCCCGCCACCGCCGCCCCCAAATCCCCCAGATTCAGGTGTGTGTACACGTTCGCCGTCAGCGTCGGCGTCGAGTGCCGCATCAGCTTCTGAGCCACCGCCAGCCCCACCCCGGCCCGCACCAGGCGCGTGGCGTACTGACCCCGGAGCGAATGAAAGTCGAAGCACCGCCCCGACACGACGAGCGGGATACCGGCCTCCTCCAAGTCGCCCGCCACCATCGCCCCGGTCAGCCGCTGCCCCACCGGCCACAGGGGACGCTCGGGCATCCCCCGGAGGTACTCGCGGAGCAGCGGCACCAGGGACGGCGGGAGGGGCTGCACGGCCCGCGTCTTGTTCTTCGTGTAGGCCGCTTCCACGGTCACGGTGCTGACCCCCTCCTGGCCCTCCGGGACCAGGGCGAACGACGACGGGAGCAGGGAGGCCACCTCCGACCGCCGCAGGCCGGTGCCGGCCGCGAGCTGGTACAGCATGGCCCGCTGCGGGCCGGTCAGCTTGCAGTAACGACGGAGGGAGGACTCGGCGGCGGCGACGAGGGCGTCGAACTCCTCCTGGGTGAGGGCGCGGCGGACCCGCTTCCGGTCCGACTCGATGTTGCGGATCGGCTCCAGGTCGTCCACGGGGCTGCGGGGGAGCCGGCCGCTGGCGGCGAGCCACGTCCCGAAGGACCGGATGGCGGTCCGGTAGTGGTGCTTGGTGCGGCGAGCGATCTTGACCTTGTTCATCCAGCCCTGGACGGCCTCGGTGGTGAAGCCGGTGATCGTCGTGATCCCGACGGTGTTGAAGACCTTCGTGAGCCGCTGGCGGATCAGGGTCCGCTGCCGGTCACCGGCGGTCGCCTGTAGGGAGTCGTAGTAGGCGTCGATCAGCAGTACGATCGGCTCGGTCCGGGCCTTCTCCTGCTTGGCCGGGTCGTAGCCGAGGGCGAGGGTGGTCATCAGGTCGCGGGCCTTATTCTCGGCGGCCCGCTTGTCGGTCACGTGCAGCGGGAAGCGCCGGCCGCGGTAGCGCAGGTAGTAGCACTCGGTCTGCCGCGTCTCGCCGGTGGTCTTGTCCTGGTAGGTCGGCTTGTAAATCTTCATCGGTTGCTCCTGGTTGGGGTCTGCCGGGTGAGTTTGGGTTTGAGCCTGTCCCAGGTGTCCCGGTCGGGTGTCCCGGCGGCGAGCCAGGCGTGGATCTCGCTGGCGAGCCACCGGGGGTTCTTCCCGGGCCTGGGGAGAGGGTCGGGGATCAAGCCGGCCGCCCGGTCCCGGTCGAGTGTCCGGGCCGAGCAACCGAGCAGTCGGGCCAACTGGTGGCGGGTCAGGAGGGTTTCCACGGGGGCCTGGGGGTCAGGGCCGGGGATCACGCAGTCGTCCCCGTGGGGAGGAAGAACACGCGCGCGACACCCCCTCCCGGCCCGGTTTTCTCGATTTTTCTCAGTACTCGACTGGCAGCATGAGCGTCCCCAGGTGGCCTGGGGTCTGGACCAGGTACAGCTCGGCGGTGGGCTCCGGGTAGTCCGTCCACTCGATCCGCTGCTGGATGATGGGCATGTCGGTGTTCCCGTCGGTCATGGTCAGCAGGGCCGACCGGTCGGGGTTCACCTTGAGGGTCCACACCTGGAACTCCTCGGCCCTCGCCTTCGGGTTGGGCTGGTGGCTGGCGATCGCGTCCACGAGCCAGTGGGCACCAGCCTGGTCCGCCATCCACTGCACCCCAGCCGTCACCACGAACTGCTTGAGCCAGTGGGAGTACCGCGTGTCCGGGTCGTAATCCATCGCTGCCTCCGTTTGTGAAGAAAGCCCAGGGGAGTCCCCTGGGCTTGCGGTGTGTGGGTTCGGGCGTCGGCTCACGTGAGCTTCTTCTTCTCCGCCTTGGTGGCTCGGTGGTTGGCGTGGATGAGCTTGGCGTGGGCGGGGCAGTAGCAGGTGGTCCGCCACTGCAAGTCCGACGTGCAGACGATCCGCTGCTGGTCGCAGCCCTCCATCTTGCACTTCACCTCGACGGTGGCCTTCTTGTCGCCGAGTCCGCTCCGGTCGGGGTGGCCGGCGTGCCGCCAGCTTCCGGGGATGATCGACTGGTGGGCGTACTTGGTCTGGAGTTCCTGCTCGCGGGGGCTGAGCTGGGCGGCCGGCTCGGCGGTGGGCTTGGCCTTCCGGGTCCGGGTGGGCTTCGTGGCGGTCGCGGTCGTCTTGCGGGTCATCGTCTCGCTCCTGGTGGGTGGCGGACCTCGATGGGGTGAGGCCGCCCACGATCATTAAAACACGCGAGCGTTCGTCGCACAATTTTGCCCTGTCGAGCCGCGTCGTCGGGCGAGCAGGCGGGATCGCGGGGATACCCCCGGAGGAGTGAAACCGAGCGGACCCCCGACCCACCCGGCAGGGGTCGGGGGGTCGGCGGCCGGGGTCCCCCCAGGGCTCCCCCGCAGATGTACACCCTCCCCTGGGGAGTGTCGCACGCAAGTTTGCAATTTTGATTTTTTGGGAACAAATCGGCTCGAACGACATCTATCATTCAGCGGGCGAGGTGAACCGGACGACCCGGAGCCGACGCCCGGCCTGACGCGAGGTGTTTCGATGGCCCAGCCCGACAAGATCAGCTACGCGGAGGTCGAGAAGATGGCGACGGCGGTGGTCGGCACGACGGCCGCGCTGATGAGCGCGATGATGCAGCTGGAGCGGACCGACCAGCTGGAACACGACGCGCGACGGGACCGAGGCGACATCCCGCGCGCCGTCTTCGAGTGCATGAGGGCGGCGCAGAACTGCAAGGCCATGGAGACGCACTTCGACAACATGGTCGCGTGCTTCGTGAACGGTCGCCGGCAGATCCAGCTGGTGATCGATGCCCTCCACGCGGCGGAGTTCCGAGAGATCCGCCAACTACCCGCTGAGGACCGGAAGGCTGCCGCCGAGGCCGTCCCGGTGGTCAGCGCGGAGCAGACTGCGGCGTGACTGCGACAACCCCGGCCCGGCGGGAACACCAGGCGGCGCACCGGGCACCGCGCCGCCTTCTTCACCCCTGACTGAGGACCTGTTATGAACGAGTCTCTGTTCGCTGACGTGGCCCCCGCCCCGAAGCAGCCGCCGGCCGGCCGCTGCATGTCGGCCCCGGAGCTGACCAACCACCTGGCGCGCGGCAGTATCGCGCTCGCGCTCCGCGGAGCGCCCATCACCATCGACTCGGTCAAGGCCGAGCGGCCCGCGCTCGCCGAAGCCTACACGAAGCGCTACAGCACGATCCCGACCTACCTCGGCGCTGGGCGCTCCGCGGACGGGCTCCGCCTCTGGCGTGGGCGCGTGGGCTACACCCCCTCGCGTGAGAACGCGGCACTGGCCTTCCGGTGGCTGGCCGCCAACGGCCACGACCTGGACGAGGTGGCCGAGGAGCAGGGCCTCGACGACAAGGACGCCCTGATCGCGGCGATCGAGGCCCTGCCCCCGCACGAGTCGTTCGCGAAGTGACCATCCCTGGGAGGGGTCACGCCCGCCCCTCCCATTCCCCC
>DASPHQ010000093.1:0-2776 GCA_035629595.1 Urbifossiella sp.
CGGGGCTGCCGGTCGTCGTCATCGACTCCGGCCTCGCCGACGCGGACCATTTCGTCAAATACGTCGCCACCGACAATTATCGCGGCGGCTGCCTCGCGGCCGAGCACCTGATCGGCGAGTTGAAGCGCCGCGGGAAGGTGACGCCGAAGCTGATCCTGTTCCGCTACGCGGTCGGCTCCGAGAGCACGGAGCAGCGCGAGAAGGGGTTCGAGGACACGGCCCGCCGCATGTGCCCGGACGCGGTGTGGCTCTCGACCGACCGCTACGCCGGCTCGACGCGCGACTCGGCGATGCGCGAGGCCGGCCCGCTGTTGTTCCAGTACCGCGATCAGGTGGACGCCGTGTTCGCTCCGAACGAGTCGTCCGCGAGCGGCCTCGTGGACGTGCTCCGTTCGCAGGAACTGAACGGCAAAGTGTTGGTGATGGGGTTCGACTCCAGCCAGCCGCTCTTGCATGCGATCCAGAACGGCGACGTGGTCGGCAGCGTGCTTCAAGACCCGTACCGGATGGGCTACCTCTCGACGTGGTGCGCCGTGCGGCACCGCCTCGGCGAGGACGTGAACGCCGGCCGCACGCAGATGAACCTGAGCACCGGCGAGTACGTCGTGACGCGCGACAACGTCGGCAGCGAGACGATCCGCGGGCTGTTCGACCCCGAGTTGCAGGCCCGGCGCGTGATGAACCCGCCGCGCTTCCAGAAGCGGGGGGCGTCGCCGTGACCGCCCCGCGCCTCCGCATGACCGGCGTCCGCAAGAGCTACGGGCCGACGCACGCCCTCCGCGGCGTGGACCTGGAGCTGGCCGCCGGCGAGGTTCACGCCCTCGTCGGCGAGAACGGCGCCGGCAAGTCCACACTGATGAAGGTGCTCAGCGGCGCCGAGCCGCCCGACGCCGGCACGATGGAGCTGGACGGCTCACCCTACCGCCCCACCGGACCGCAGGCGGCGCGGCGGCACGGCGTGGCGATGATCTACCAGGAACTCGCCGTCTGTACGCACCTGTCGGTCGAAGCCAACGTGCTCCTCGGGCTCGAATCGACAACCCTGGGGTTTCTGCGGAAGGCCGCCGACCGCGAGCGTGTCCGCGCCGCCCTCGCCAAGCTCGGCCACCCGGAGATCGACCCCGCCGCGTCGGTCGAATCACTGTCCCCCGCGGCGCGGCAGGTGGTCGAAATCGCCCGCGCCCTGCTGACGGACGTGAAGCTCCTCGTTCTCGACGAGCCGACCAGCGCCCTCACCCAGGACGACGCCCGCCGGCTGTTCGAGCTGGTCGCCCGCCTCAAGTCCCGCGGCGTGACGGTGGTGTACATCAGCCACTTCCTCGAAGAAGTCGAGGCGGTCGCCGACCGGTACACCGTCCTCCGCGACGGCTCCGCCGTGGGCACCGGCCACGTGAAGGACGTGACCCGCGGCCGGCTCGTCGAGCTGATGGTCGGCCGGGCCGTGGACGAGCAATACCCGCGGGTGGCGCACGCCGCCGGTGAAGTCGTCCTCGACCTGAGTGGCGTCGCGGGGGATTCACTCCCCCGCTCCGCGAGCCTGACGCTTCGACGCGGCGAAATCCTCGGCCTTGCCGGACTGGTCGGCTCGGGGCGGACCGAACTCCTCCGCGCGGTCTACGGTCTCGCCCCGGTGCGTCAGGGCACGGTGAAGGTTCACACCTTCACCGGCAGTGCCACCCCACCGCAGCGCATCCGGCAGGGGCTCGGCTTCCTTAGCGAGGACCGCAAGGAGGAAGGCCTGGCCCTGCCGCGGAGCCTGGCGGACAACCTGACGCTCAGTCGCCTCGGCCCGCTCGCCCGGCTCGGCTTCCTGAAGCCCTCACGGGTCCGCGCCGCGGCGTCCGCCCAGCTCGCCCGGCTCGGCGTGAAGTACCGCGACGCCGACCAGCCGGCCGGCGAACTCAGCGGCGGCAACCAACAGAAGGTGGCCCTCGCCCGCCTGCTCCACCAAGACGCGGACGTGTTCCTTCTCGACGAGCCGACGCGCGGCGTGGACGTGGCGAGCAAGGCTGACATTTATCGCCTGATCGGCGAACTGGCGGCCGCGGGGAAGGCGGTGTTGGTGGTCAGCAGCTACCTCCCCGAGCTGTTCGGCGTCTGTGACCGCATCGCGGTGATGGCCCGCGGCGTCCTCGTCCCCGCGCGGCCCGTCACGGACTGGACGCCGGAAGCGGTGATCGCCGCGGCGACCGGCGCGAACGAACCCTCAACCCCCGCCCACCATGCCTGACGCCCCCGCGAAGCACATCGCCGTTCCCTCCGGCGTGCCTGACGCCCCCGCGAAGCGCCTTGCCATTCCCGCGGGTCCGTGGGCCGGGTTCGTCGGCGTGTTCCTCCTGTTCGCCGTCCTCATCGGCTCGCAGGGCGGCCTCAAGACGTACCTCAGCCTCGGCAACCTCGAAGTCCTGCTGCACGAAGGCACCATCCCCGCTGTCGTCGCGCTCGGGATGCTTCTCGTTCTCATCAGCGGCGGCATCGACCTGTCGGTCGGCGCCGTCGTCGCGCTGGTCACGGTCGTGACGATGCGCGTTTACACCGCCGTGCTTGCGTCGTCGGGCAGCGGGGCGGAGGCGAGCCTGACGGCGGTCGCGGCGGGCATTCTCGCCGGCGGGCTGTGCGGGCTCGCCAACGGGTTGCTCGTCACCCGGCTCGACCTGCCGCCGTTCGTCGCCACCCTCGGCATGTTCGGCGTCGCCCGCGGTCTGGCCGTGTGGCAGGCCGAGCGCACCACTCTCGCGTTCCCCGGCGGCGTCACACCGGACTGGGTCGTCACCCT
>DASPHQ010000094.1:0-3796 GCA_035629595.1 Urbifossiella sp.
GCGCCTTCGGGATCAGCTTGCCGAGCAGTCGGTGGGCCTGCACCTGGCCGAGCCCCCAGTTGCCGTCCGCGACGACCACGGCCGGCGTCTCGTTCACCACCGTCAGCGGCACGCCGGCGCGGTAGGTGCCCTTCTTCAGGAATTCGACGTACTGCGGCACCCGCATGACGCCGTGCGAGTCGTGGCCGCACAGGTTCGCATCGATGAGGCTGTGCGCCACGACGGCGGCGTCCGCGGCCGGCACCCCCGCGGCCTCGAACATCGACTGCACGATCGGCGTGAGGGTCGCGGCGGAAAGCGTCGGCATGGTGCGGCTCCGGAGATGGGGGCAGGGTACAATCACCCCCGCCGTTCGGCAGCGCGACCAACCGGAGGACGCCCATGAGCTTCGAGGTGAAGACGTTCGAGGGCCGCGCCGGCGACCGCGCCGGCACCGTGTACGAACTGACCGACGGCGCCGTGCGGGCCGAGGTGTGGCCGCAGTGGGGCTTCAACTGCCTCCGCTGGCAGGTGAAGCAGCCGGACGGGTCGTGGGCCGGCGTCTTCTACACCGCCCCCGATTGGGAGTCGAACCCGGTGCCGACGCGCAGCGGCCACCCGGTGCTGTTCCCCTTCCCCGGCCGCCTCCGCGATGGCCGGTTGCCCGGTAGTGCCGTGCAACTGCCGCTGAACGACTCGACGAAGCAGCACGCCATCCACGGGTTCACGCCGCGGAATCGGTGGCGCGTCGTCGGCTCGACCACCGGCGCCGACTCTGCCGCGCTGACGGGTCAGTTCCGCCTCGCGGACGACCTGCCCGACGCGGTCGGCCAGTGGCCGGGCGACTTCGTGCTGACGCTGACGTACACCCTGCGGCGCGACCGCGTGCGGGTCGATGCGCGAGTTGTGAACCACGGCACGGAGGCGCTGCCGTTCGGCATCGGCTACCACCCGTACTTCCGACTCCCCGGCGTGACCGACGCCGACATCGGCGGTCACGTCCTGACGGCGCACGTCAGCAAAGTGTGGGCCGCGGACGCGGCGAACCTGCCAACCGGCGAGCGTAAGCCGGTGCCGCCGGAGGTCGACTTCCAACAGCCGCGGCCGATCGGGGCGGCGGCGCTCGACCACGTCTTTACCAGTGTCACCGCCGCGCCTGCGGATGGGCTCGTCGAGATGGCGACGCTGACACACCCCGCCGCGTCGGGGCGGCTGCGGGTGCTCGCCGACCCGGCGTTCCGCGAACTGGTGCTGTTCACCCCGGCGCACCGGCAGGCGGTGGCGATCGAGCCGTATAGCTGCTCGGCGGATGCGTCAAACCTTCAGGCCCGCGGGATCGACTCCGGGTGGCTCACACTGACACCAGGCGCGACGTGGGACGCGGCCGTGGAGTATCGGTGGGAGGTGAATTGATTTCGCCGCTTGCGGCGTTGCACCGCTGTGCATCGCCGCAAGCGGCGGACACCCCGTGCTTGCTTCCGCCCCGAAACCGACCTACGGTTGCGCAGCATTCGACGGGGGGCGGGGATGGTCGGCCGCACGGCGCTCGGGAAGTACACGCTCGTCCGCCCCCTCGGGGCCGGCAGCAACGCCGAGGTGTTCCTCGCGCAAGCCGCGCGGGGCGGGCCGCCCGTCGTCGTCAAGGTGATCCACCCGCACGTCACCCAGCACCCCAAGTTCCGCACCCTGTTCGACGCCGAAATCCGCTCGATGGCGAACTTCCGCCACCCGTACGCGGTCGGGTTCGTCGAGGCGGCGTACAGCGACCCGCTCGGCCCGTGCCTGGTGATGGAGTACGTTCCGGGCATCACCCTCGAAGACCTCTTCAACCGCGAGCGCGTGCTGGAGCCGGAGCGCGCCGGCCGGCTCCTCGGCTTCCTCGGCCACGCCCTCCAGGCGGCCCACGAGGCCGGCATCATCCACCGCGACCTGAAGCCGGCGAACCTGATGGTGACCGACCCCGGCACACCGGCCGAGTCGCTGAAGGTGATGGACTTCGGGTTCGCCGGGTTCGCCGCCAAGCCGCACATCCAGCTCGCCGAGCTCACCGGCCACGGGCCGATCCACGCCATCGGCACGCCGGCGTACGTCAGCCCCGAGATGATCCGCGGCGACCCCGTGGACACCCGCTCCGACCTCTACTCCGTCGGCGTCATCCTGTACGAACTGCTGACCGGCCGGCTGCCGTTCACGCACCACACGCAGGAGAAGCTGCTGGCGGCGCACGTCAAGGACGCCCCGCCGAAGTTCCACAAGATCGGCTGCGGCCACGTCCCGCCGGCGACCGAGATGTCGGTCCACCTGGCGCTGTCGAAGTACGCCAACGAGCGGCAGCAGTGCGCCCAGGAACTCGTCGCCGACTTCGGCCGCGGGCTCGGCATCGACCTCTGGCAGGCGACCGCGCCCGCCGGCTGGGAGCCGCCCGCGGAGGCGGTCGTGATCGTGCCGCCGACCCCCTCCGCGGAACACCGCCGGCTCGCGCCGGCCGACCCGTTCCGCGTCGAGTCGGTGTTCGAGATCGCGCTGCCGGAGCGGATGGCGGCGGCGAAGATCCGCGGGTTCGTCGAGGACTTCGCCGGGCAGGTGGTGAGCAGCGAGCCGGGCGTGATCCTGCTGCAACTCGGGTTGCCGCAGGGCTACAAGGCACCGACGACGCCGAGCGGCATCTTCGGCTGGCTGAGCACCACGCGCCGGCCGGCCGTGCAGAAGGGGAACGAGCCGATCGAGGTGCAACTGCAGATGCACAAGCCGGACCCGCACCTTACGCGGCTGTGCGTCGAGGTGGCGTGCCGTCCGGTGGCGGGGTACCCGCCCGGTAACCTCGCCGGCTGGCGCGACCGGTGCGACAAGGTCCACACCATCCTGCGGCAGTACCTCGGGGCGTAGCGACGGGCGAAGCCCGGGGACGGCCGTCCCCGGGCTTTCCTGGCGCCCGTATCATTCCCGTATGGACGCAGCCCCCCTCCCGACCGTGGCGCTCAAGATCGAGCGGCGGTCGCAGCACCCGTGGGTGTTTCAGAAGATGGTCGAGCGCCCCACGGCCCGCATCCCGCCGGGGTCGGTGGTCGAGGTGCGCGACAGGGCCGGCCAGTGGGTCGGGCGGGCGTTCTACAACGGCCACTCGCGCATCACCCTGCGGATGCTCACGGCGAACGCCGACGAGCCGGTCGACGCCGCGTTCTTCGCCCGGAAGATCGCCGCCGCCGTCGCCTTCCGCCGCGACGTGCTGAAGCTCGACGCCGACACCGACGCCTACCGCCTGATTCATTCCGAGGCCGACGGCCTGAGCGGCCTCGTCGTCGACCGCTTCGCCGACACCGTCGTCATCGAGTTCTTCTCGGCGGGCATGTTCAAGCAGCGCGACGTGATCCGCGCCGCACTGGCCGAGCACTTCCCCGGGGCGAAGTTCTACTGGTTCGCCGAGGAACACGTCGGCAAGCAGGAGTCGTTCGACTGCCGGCCGCCGGAGCCGCCACCGCCGGGGGTCATCACCGAGAACAGGCTGAAATTCCGCGTCGCCCCCGGGAGCAAGCACAAGACCGGCTTCTTCGTGGACCAGCGCGAGAATCGCAAGTTGCTGGCGTCGTTCTGCGGCGGCAAGCGGGTGCTCGACCTGTGCTGCAACTCCGGCGGCTTCTCGGTGTACGCCAAGGCGCTCGGCGGCGCCGCCGACGTGACCGGCGTGGACCTGGACGAGACCGCGATCGAGATGGCGAAGGGGAACGCGAAGCTGAATGGGGCCGCGGTGCGGTTCGTGCAGGCCGACCTGTTCAGCTGGATCCGCGACGTGCTGCCGAACGGCGAGCGGTTCGACGTG
>DASPHQ010000095.1:0-2915 GCA_035629595.1 Urbifossiella sp.
CTCGGACGCGCCGGAGCGTGCCGGTGCCAGTTCCTCCTCCGTCGCGAGCCCGTCGGCGAATTGCTCGGCCACCTCGACGGCGTGTCGGCTGCGGTCGTCGGGGAGGAGGTGCCAGACCTCCCGGCAGCACGCGCAGGTGTAGAGGCGGAGCCGACGCTGATCGACCCGGTTGAGGGTTCTGGCCCGGAGCATGTCGAGTAGCGGGTAGGGGTCCACGGCCGCGAGCCAGTCGGCGTGGGTGAGCTTCCGCAGGTCGTCGTCGCTCATCGGAGCCTCGGCTGAGAGACTGGCGAGGTTATCTCCGGTCGCGTGAGGTGTCGAGGTCGGGGGAAAAGTAGAGTTCCCGCCCCTCGCCCTGCCGTGAGGTAACTTCGCCAGGTGCTTCCCGAACCACTCCATGACGGCCGGGAACATGACCTCCCGGGACTGCGCCGGGGTGAAGCCGTGCCCCGCACCCTCGATAGTGACGAGCCGGACCGGCACCCTCGCCTTCTCGAACAGCGGCACCATGTTTTTGCTGTGCTCGATCGGCACCAGCACGTCCTTGTCCCCGTGGACCATGAGCGCCGGGGCGTCGTCCGGCGTGACGTGCAGGACCGGCGACACGTCCGGTTCCAGCTTCGAGTCGAACGTGAGCGGCGGCTTCAGCGCGGCGTGCTTCTTGACCTCGGCCGGCGGGTCGGTCGTAAACCCCCGCAGGTCGGTCGGCGGGCAGACCGCCGCGACGGCCGCCACCCGGCTGGAATGCCTCAAGACCGGATCCGCCGCCTTGGAATTCCCGTCGTCTCCGGTCGTGGCGAGCGTCAGCGACAGGTGGCCGCCGGCGCTCATGCCGAGCACGCCCAGCCGGTTCGGGTCGATGCCGTGGGCCTTGGCGTTCATCCGGACCGCCCGGACGGCCCGGCGGACGTCGGCCACGGCGTCCGGGACGGCGTACTTGGGGGCGCTGGCGTGGCGGACGATGACGACGGTGTACCCCGCGTCGAGGAAGCCCTTGCTGCCGCCCACCAGAGTCTTCGGGTCGGCGTAGGCGGAGTACCACCCGCCGCTCTGGATCCACAGGACGGCGGCCCCGGACTGTTTGCCCGGGCGGAGGACGTCGTAGGTCAGGGCCATCCCGTCCTTGTGCCCGTACACGACGTCGCGGATGACCTGCGGGTCGTCGGCGCGGGCGGGGGCGGCGAGGAGCAACAGGACCAGGGGCCAGGCGCGCGTCACGGCGGTCTCCGGTCAGGGCTTTCCGGCGGGCAGTTCGTCACCACCCTCGGTGTACGCCGGCGGGACATAGACGTTCAGCGTCTTCAGCGGCGTCTCCCCGGTGTTCCGGATCTCGTGCCGCTCGCCCCGCTCGATCAGCACCAGTGTCCCCTCCGGCAGTTCGACCCGCTCGCCTTCGACGATCGCCACACCCGTTCCCGACACCACGAACAGCCACTGGGCCGCACCGCGGTGGCGGTTGTCCGGCCCGCCCTCAGTCTCCCCGGGGCGAGCGTCGTCTGCGCCGCCTGGGAGTGCGAATCCCCGAGCACGACGCGGAATCCGTGGCCGAACTGGGGGTGCTTGTGCTGCATGACGGGAACTCCGTGTGATCCCTTCTGGAGCGGTGCAAGTCCAGGACCGCCGTCGGGCTGGCCGGCGGCGCCGATTTCGGGAAAAATGGTCGTCCACCACCGACGCGCCGGGCCGGTTCGAGGGGGTAACTGGCGACCGGCCGGTCACGGAGACCCGCGGATGCCTTCCCGACTCGCCCCCGCCGCACGGCTGCGGCTGCACCTCACGGCCCTCGCCGGCTCGCCCGCCACCGACGCCGACCTCCTCGACCGCTACGTCGCCGCCCGCGACGAGGCCGCGTTCGCCGAGCTGGTCCGCCGGCACGGCCCGGCCGTCCTCGCCATCTGCCGCCGCATCACCCGCGACCGCGAGGACGCCGCCGACGCCTTCCAGGCCACCTTCCTGGTCCTCGCCCGCAAGGCGGACCGGGTGCGGCAGGGGTCGGCGGTCGGCGGGTGGTTGTTCGGGGCGGCGGTCCGCGCGGCCCGGAAGGCGCTCGTCCGCTCGTGCCGCCGACGCGACCGCGAAACCCTCGTCGCCCGTCCGCCCGAGGTGCCCGACCGGTCGTCCGGCGGCCCCGACCCGGAAGCCGTCCGGGCGGTGCTGGAGGAGGTTGCCGGACTGTCGGCGGCGTACCGGGCGGCGGTCGTGCTGTGCGAGTTGGAGGGGCGGCCCCGTGCGGCGGCGGCCCGAGAGTTGGGTATCCCCGAGGGCACCCTGTCCAGCCGGCTGGCGGCGGCCCGCAAGGTGCTCGCGGCCCGGCTCGGCGACCGGGGCCTCGCCCCGGCGGTGCTCGCGGCCGTCGCGGGTGCGGCCGGATGCCCCGTCCTCGCCGCCGACTCGGCCCGGCTCGCATCCGGTACTTCATCCCCCCGCGTCCTGAAACTCATGGATGACGTCATGCGCACCCCGTTCCCGTCGAGGTGGTGGGCGATCCCGGCCGCAGCACTGACTGCGGTCGCCCTCGCGGCGGCGGCCGCCGACCGGCCCGACGACCCGAGGCCGCCCGCCGCACCGGTCCCCGTCGCCGCGCCGGGCGGCCGGCTGCTGCTGATGCGCGAGGGCGGGTTCGCCGTCCTCGCCCCCGACGGCAAGGAACTCGCCGCCGCGCGGGTCGGGCCGGTGATCGACGTCCCCGGGTTCGGCGTGCTGTCCCCGGACGGCCGGCGGGTGGCCTACGTGGTGACGGTCACCGACTCGGCGGAGAACCGGTACAAGCGCGACCTCTGGCTGGCGAACGCGGATGGCTCGGACACCCCGCGGCGGCTCACCTGGGTTGAGGCCCGAGCCCTCGGCTCCGTCTCCTTCTCCCCGGATGGCGGGCGGCTCGCCTTCACGACCACCAGGGAGCTGGGTCCGCCGCA
>DASPHQ010000096.1:0-6100 GCA_035629595.1 Urbifossiella sp.
GTGGGGTGTCGGTGTGGTCCATGCGACGATGGTTTTCCGTTAGCCGCGAGCCGAAGGCGAGCGCGCCCCGTCCGCGCGACTTGGTGCGCGAGCCTGGCGCGCTCGCCTTCGGCTCGCGGCTAACCTCACCTCACCCTAATCGTCCGACTCCAGCACCGCCAGGAACGCCTCCTGCGGCACCTCCACCTGCCCGATCTGCTTCATCCGCTTCTTCCCCTCCGCCTGCTTCGACCACAGCTTCCGCTTGCGGGTGATGTCGCCGCCATAACACTTCGCGGTCACGTTCTTGCGCATCGCCGCGATGTTCTCCCGCGCCACCACCCGCGCCCCGATGGCCGCCTGCAGCGCCACCTCGAACAGGTGCCGGTCGATCTCCTCCCGCAGCTTCTTCAGGATCAGCCGCCCGCGCCGCTCGGCGGTCGACCGGTGCACCACCACGGACAGCGCGTCCACCTTCTGCCCGTGGACCAAAATGTCCATCTTCACCAGGTCCGCGACGCGGAAGCCGAGCACCTCATAGTCCATCGTGCCGTAGCCGTGCGTGACCGACTTGAGCTTGTCGTACAGGTCATAGATCACCTCCCCGAGCGGCATCTCGTACACGAGGATGACGCGCTGCTTGCTCAGGTACTCGGTGCGGACGAACGTGCCGCGGCGGTCGGTACACATCCCCATCAGGCTGCCGATGTTCTCGGCGGGGATCAGGAAGCTGATCTTCACGATCGGCTCCCGGAACTCCTCGATCAGCCCCGCGTCCGGCACGTCCTGCGGGCCGTGGACGGTCACCACCGTCTTGTCGCGCTTCAGCACCTCGAACGTCACGTTCGGCGCGGTCTGGACGAGATTCAGTTCGCTGTCGCGCTCGAGCCGTTGCTGGATGATCTCGCGGTGGAGCATCCCCAGGAAGCCGCAGCGGAAGCCGAACCCGAGGCCGTCGGACACCTCGGGCGTGAACGTGAACGACGAGTCGTTCAGCTTCAGCTTCCCGAGCGCCTCGCGGAGGTCCTCGAACTCGTTGTTGTTGACCGGGAACAGGCCCGAATAAACCATCGGCTTCGGCTCCTTGTACCCCGCCAGCGGCTCGGCCGTGGGGTGGAGCGCGTCGGTCACCGTGTCGCCGATGTTGACGTTGTCGATGTTCTTGATGTTGGCGGTGAAGTAGCCGACCATGCCGGCGCCGATCTCGTCGACGTTCGTCATCTCGGGGCGGAACTGCCCCATGTCGGTGATGACGTACTCGCGGCCGGTCCGCATCAGCTTGACGCGCTGGCCGATCTTGAGGTTGCCGTCCATCATGCGGACGTAGACGACGACGCCCTTGTAGGTGTCGAAGTGGCTGTTGTAGATGAGCGCCTTCAAGGGCGCCGCGGGGTCGCCGGCCGGGGGCGGCACGCGGTCGATGATGGCGGTGAGCAGCTCGTCCACGCCGACGCCCGACTTGGCGCTGACGCGCAGCACGTCGTCCGGGTCGATCATCAGCGCCTGTTCCATCTCGCCGATGACGAAGTCCGGCCGGGCGTGCGGCAGGTCGATCTTGTTGAGGATCGGGATGATCTTGAGCCCCGCGTCCATCGCCAGGAAGCCGTTGGCGACGGTCTGGGCCTGCACGCCCTGGAAGGCGTCGGCGAGGAGGATGGCCCCCTCGCACGCCGCGAGGCTGCGCGACACCTCATAGTTGAAATCGACGTGCCCCGGCGTGTCGATCAAATTCAGCTCGTACCTTTGGCCCTGGTGTTCGTGGAAAATGGTGACCGGGTGCATGCGAATAGTGATGCCGCGTTCGCGTTCGAGGTCCATGCTGTCGAGCGTTTGGGCCTTGATGTCGCGCTCGGAGACGGCCCCGGTTTTGAGCAGGAACTGGTCGGCCAGGGTGGATTTCCCGTGGTCGATGTGGGCGATGATGCAGAAGTTGCGGATGAGCGCGGTCGGCGTCGGCATGATGGGGGTATCGTAGCAGCACTCGCCGGGCCGGAGTAGGGCGCGAACCCGTGCCGAAAGCCCGGGGACGGCCGTCCCCGGGCTTTGCCCGCGGACAACAATGGATATCAATCTAACCGCGTGACATGTTTCCGCGACCCGGTGGGGGGGCGGCGGAAACATAAATCTCGGTGCGAGCGAAATTCGGAGTTGACACGGGGCCGGGCGTAGGTATGCCCGGGGGACTATGAAAACGTCATCCGTCCTGGTCGCGGCCGCGGCCCTGTTCGCGGCGGTTACGGCGGCGTACACGCAGCCGCCGCCCGACGAGCGCCCTTCGCTGCCGCCGATCGTGCTGGAGCCGGGGGTGAAGCTGCCGCCGCCGGCGCCGGCGGACATCGTGAAGCCGTCGGCGCTGCCGCCGCTGCCGCCGGTGGTTCCGGCGCCGCTGCCGGTGCCGCAGCCGATCTTCCCCGCGGCGAAGGCCGAGCCGACGAAGCTGCCGATCGTCCCGCCGCCGCCGGTGGCGCCGCTGCCGCCGCCCGCCGCGCCGAAGTTGCCGGCCGTTCCGCCGCCCGCCGCACCGCTGCCGCTCCCCACGCCGCTGCCGCAGGTGCCGCCGGCGCAGCCGCTGCCGCTGCCGCCGCCGCCGCCGCAGACGGTCACGCCGACGCTGCCGCCGTCGGCCGGGAGCGTGGTCGTGCTCCAGGACGGCAAGGTCGTGGAAGGGCACGTCAGCCGCATTGAGGACAAGGTGATCGTGCGGCGCGGCGGGGCCGACCAGAAATACCAGACGGAGCAGGTGAAGTACGTGGCGGCGAGCAAGGACGAGGCGTACCGGCTGGCACTGAAGGACACGAAGGCCGACGACGCCGCGGCCCGGCTGCGGCTGGCGCGGTGGTGCATGGTCACCGGGATGCGCGAGAACGCGCTGGCCGAGGCGAAGGAGGCGGCCCGGCTGGAGCCGGCGAACCGGACCGCGACGGGGCTGGTGCGGACGCTGGAAGAATCGCTGCGGCTGTTCCCCGGCGACGGCACCGTCCGCGTGTCGTCGCCCACTCCCACTCCGTCCGCGCCGCCAGCGCCGGGTCTCCCCGCGGTGCCGCCCCCGCCGCCGAGCCCGCCGGTGGTGCCGGTCGTGACCGTGCCGGATGTGGACGTGGCGGCGGAGGCGGTGGTGGCGTTCGGCCCGCGGGTGCAGCCGGTGCTGATGAACCAGTGCGCGAGCTGCCACGCGCAGCCCCACCACACGAGCGGCTACCGGCTGACGACGGTGACGTCGAACGAGGTGAACGCCGCGGCGACGCGGGCCAACCTGGCGGCGACGGCCGCCCAGGTGAAGAAGGCCGACCCGGCGGCGAGCCCGCTGCTGGTGAAGGCGACGACGGCGCACGGCGGGCAGGCGGCGCCGGCGTTCGCCGACCGCGAGGCGGCGCCGTACCGGGTGATGCAGGCGTGGGCGTACCTGACGCGCGGCGAGCTGGCCCCGCCGGTCGCCGCCGCGTCGCCGGTGGTGACGCCGACGTTGCCGCCGCCGCCCGCGCTGCCGATGGTGCCGCCGGTGGCGCTGCCGTTGGCCCCGCCGCCGATCCCGCCGGCCGAGGGGAGCATCCCGCCGATCCCGCCGGCGAGCGACAGCCCCGGCTTCGGCCGCACCGCCCCGCCGCCGATCCCGGTGGTGCCGGCGAAGGACGACTTCGACCCGGACAACTTCAACCGCCGCTGACCGCCCCGCCGCTGGCGGCGTTGCACCGCGGTGCAACGCCGCCAGCGGCGGCGGTTATTCCGTCACGTCGAACACCCACAAACTCCCCGCCAGCACCGCGACCGGCGCCTTCCCGCGCAGCGCCGCATACGTGTCCGGGTCCGTCAGGTAGAGCCCGCGCAACAGGTTTACGCTCACGACCACGACGCGCCGCCCCGGCGGTAGCGCCTCACCGCCCGGCGGCCCCACCCGCCCGTACCCCGGCAGCGCCTCGTAGCGGATGCCGTACGCTTCCGGCCGGTCGGTGCCGAAGTAGCCGAGTTGCACCGCGGCCACGCCGTTCGTCGTCATCCACTCGCGCAGCGCCGGCAGCCCCTGCCCCCAGTCGGTGTTGGAGTCGGCGAGGTAGCGCGTGCCGTCGCCGCCGGCCAACTCGTTGAAGTGCGTCAGTGGGATCGGGCCTGCCTGCCGCGCCGCGACCGCCGCCCACACCAGCGCCGCGGCCGCCACCCACGCCCCACGCCCCGCCGCCAGCCGACCCGCGACGACGTACAGGAACGGAACCGCCGGCAGCACCACCCGCACCCCCAGATCGACGCGCGACCACGACGCGGCCGCGACGAACGCCAACGGCGGCACCACGAGCCACGTCGTTCGCCACGCGCCCGCCGCGAGGCCGCCGGCGGCGCCGGTCAGCAGTCCGAGCGGCAGCTTCAGCGCCAGCGCCACCGCGAAGTAATGCAGCCACCCGCGGCGCGACAGTTCGCCGCACAGGTACATCACGCCGTCGCCGTGCTCGCCGCGGGTGAGCTGGAACTTCAGCCCGCGGCCCCACTCGCCGAGGTGAACGAACCCGTACGTCGCCGCCAGCGTCACGAACGCGATCAGGCCCAGGCGGAAGGCGAGTTCGAGTGCCGACCCGAAGCGCTTCACCGTGTCGGGCGCGCCCGGCAGCGCCAGCCGCCCGCCCCGGAGCAGCACGACCAGCCCCGCGAGGCCGAGCGCCCCCACCATCCCGAGCGCCGACAGCTTCGACCCCAGCATCAGGCCGAGGCTCATCCCCGCGAGGATCAGCAGCCGACGCGACGGCTTCGCCGCGTACTCCCACAGCAGGTACGCCGACAGCAGCGCGAAGAACGTCAGCCCCACGTCGGTGCTGAGAACGCACGCCAGCGACACGAGGGTCGGGTCGGTGGCGGCGAAGGCGGCGGCGGCGACGCCGGCGAGGCGCGAGCCCCACAGCCGGAACGCCCACCAGCCGGCGAGGAGCACCACGCCGGCGCCGAGCGCGAGGTTCATGCGCCGCGGCGCGGCCAGGAAGTCGGGGTACGTCACGCCCGGGGCGTAGCCCCAGGCGACGGCGACCTTCCAGTGGTCGCCTGTGGCGCGGGCCAGCTCGCGCGGGTACTCGGGGGCGTCGCCGAACAGCAGCGGTAGCGCCCACCACAGCTTCAGCAGCGGCGGGTGTTCGGGGTTCAGCGCGAAGTCGCCGGCGACCCAGTAGCCGAACCCGGCGGCGAGGTGCGCCACCTCGTCGAAGGTCGGCCCGGTGGCGGCGATGGCGCGCTCGCCCTGCCGCCAGAACCCGGCGACGAGCCCGGCCGCGGCGACGAGCGCGAGGGCGTTGCGGGTCACGTCGGCTCCGGCTCGGGGCTTCGCCGCTTGCGGCTTAGCGGCGCGCACGCCGCTAAGCCGCGAGCGGCAGAGCAGGAAGCCCAGCACCCACCCAGCACTACCGGCGCGAACCACACGTACCACTTCGACTCGAACTGGTTCATCATCATCGCCAACGCCACGGCGTTCGCCCCCAGCAGCACCGCCGCGCCCGCCGCGATCCCGGTCGTGTTCGGCCGTCGCGCCAGCTGCGCCGCCGTCGCCAGCATCGGCACGACCAGCAGCACCAGGTCGAACTGCCACACGCCGTAAGGCGCCGCCAGCAGCGACACGCCCACGACCACGGGCAGCCGATCGGCCACGTTCGCCGCGTCGGTCGGCGGCTGCTTCCAGTACCACACCACGAACCCGACCGCGGCGACGACGAATGGCAGGAACTGCACTGCGAACGGCAGGCCGAACCCGGTGCGCAGCCACCACCCGGCCAGCGGGGGCGCCCAGTGCGACACGCCGTAGTGACTGGCCGAGTCGCCGCCGGTCGTTGCCGTGTGGTACTGCGCCCACACGTCGGGGTTCAGCAGGGTCGGCGGCACGCACGCCAGCAGCCCCACGGCCAGCCCCGCCAGCACCACACGCCGGCCGCTTCGCGCCCGCAGCGCGTCCAACACCAGCATCAGCGCGAACAGGCCGAGCAGGTGCGGCTTTACCGCCGTGAGCGCCCCGACGGCACCGGCCACGCCCCAGCGTCCGGCGCGCGCCGCGGCCAGGAAGCCGGCCAGCCCCACGAGCACGAACGCGGTGATCTGCCCGCTTCCGATGAGAAAGATCGTCGGCACGAAGGCGAGGGTGAGAACGTAGGCGACG
>DASPHQ010000097.1:0-3724 GCA_035629595.1 Urbifossiella sp.
TGGGCCACCGGCACGGGCGGCGGACGGTCCGTCCCGGGCATCGATTCAACCAGGGCGCGGACATAGGCAGCAGCAACCACCGCGGCGTACCGCTTCCACGAGTCCGTCTGGAACGGTTTTGTCCGTACGTCGCAGTAGTCGCAGATCCCCCTGATCACTAGGTATCCTGCCTTCTCGTATTCCCAGGCGGCATCGGCGACGCCGGACCCTTCCATCTCCACCGCCTTGACTTTGTGCTGATCGCGGAGCATATCCCGCTTCTCGAAGTCCCCCTGCACGACGTTCGCAGAAGCGATTGGCCCAAGAAAGACCTGCGGCCTGTCCTCGGCGACGACCGGGTGGTCAACCTTCTCTCCCTTGCCGTCAAGCACCACGTCGGTCGAGGGGTCGGGGCGGGACAATGACCTGGCGGCCAGGCCGTTCTTCAGGTGGGTGTCCCACGGCCGTTGCCCCGCGAGCTTATCCTGTTCGAGCATTTTTACGGCCTCCGAGAGCCTCGCGCTCGGCGGGCGCGGGGCGAACCGCTCTTCGTACGCCTTCCCTTTCTGCTTTCCGAAGTCGTACTGAATCACTCCCTTCCGGTTGGAGACGACGATGTCCCCGAGCCGCACATGCTCATCCGGGTCCGTCGGGTGTGGTACTCCGCCCGCGATGCCGCACATGATAATGTGGTCGATGCCGTCGAAGTCCATCAACATCTTCGACGCCCGCAACGCCGCAGAGGTGTTCCCCATGTCCGACGTTTGTGCGATGACGACTTGGTGAACGCCCTGGCGAACCGAGGGGATGTCCCCAATCAGGTAATCGCGAGCGCCGCCAGGTCCAGGGGCGCGATACTTTTTCTCGTTATCGATCATGGTCCTAACGGCGTCATACTCTTCCGCCAGTGCGACGATGACCCCAATGGTCGGCAGCGGCATCTTCTTTCCCCTTTGTCCCGGCGCGGGCGGCAGGATCTTGGTGGCAATTTCCAGCCCGCCGTCCGGGCTTGTCTCGATCTGAAGGTTGAACCGACGAATCAACTCATCGGGTGTACAGCCGAGTGTCTCGGCCATCGCCAACACGGTACCGACGGACTTCTCGGAAAGGCTCGACGATCCGTTCCTTTCCGCTTCGAGCGCAGCCTGCTGGAGTTCGCGTAGCCCGGCAAGCACGTCGGGGATAGGCTTGTCGGCCTCGTAGTTCCGGACGACCTCCTCAAACCCTTCCCACCCGACCTTCCTCGCGAGCACTGGACCCAGCCTAGGCTTTATCACCCGATCCGCGAACCCCCGTAGGGTACCGAAGCAGGAAATCGAGCTTCTGGAGGTAGTACGCCGAGGCGAAGTGCGCGACGAAGGGGTCTGCTGGTTTGCAGGCCGACGGGAACGTCTGCTCGGACGCCGGTCGGGCAAACCGTGCGAGGACGAGCAGCAACCGTGCAGCATCGACCTCGAGAAAGCCCTCGGGCTTTACACCATGGACAAACTGTGGGGCGATCACGCCATTCTCCTCGGCTGTCCTCCTCCTTGCTAACCCGCTATGGTACTCGCGTTTCTGTTTTTTCGCCAGTCAGTCCCAGTACCGCTTGCAACTCAGCGTGGCGACACACCCTCGATCGGCCGGTGCCCCAGTCGCAACTTTTCGACTTGAGTCCCCGCCACTGGCTGCCGGGCGTTCGCGCTGGTTCTACTCACTCGCGGTGGGAGACCCATGCACCCACCGCCGCATGTTCATGCACGATCTCGGCTCCGGCGAAATCGCTGATGCCATGCAAGCCGGCCAGTATCACTCGGGGTTGCCGATGACGATCGCCGCTACGCCAACCTGGCCGACCGGGATCGATACCTCGTCGGGGACAGCGTCACGCCCGGCGGCAGGGACGGCCACCAGGGTGACCCGCAACGGCCGCGTCGGGTCTAGTTCCCCGGCCCCGTGCAGGCGGCGGGCGGTTCGGGGTGGGTGGTACGTCGGGCCATCGGTCGGCTCCTGCAGGGGCGGATTTCGGGCGCACCCTCATCCTCCTGTCCTGACCACGAAAAAGCCACCGACTTCCGAAACGCCCACCCCGGCATTCAGCTTACGCAAGAAAATCGTTGCGGTGGCGGTGCCACCGGTTACACTCCTACTCGTCCAGGGTGAATGTCTAGTCGGGCGCGCAGCGGTCAGGCCCTTGGTCCTGACGACGTTCCCTACTCCTGCGGCGAAGCCGCGGTGTGGTGGCGCCCGGGGTCGCGTGTCGTCCCCGCCCCCCCTTCCATAGAGGCCGAGCGATGAGCCGACGTACTACCCCCCGGCTGGAGCAGTTGGAAGACCGGGCTATGATGGCTGTGATCTCGGACTCCGGCGGGCAGCTCGGCTCGCCCGCCCAGTACACCGTCCCTATTGACCCCGGGCTGAACCTAGTCCGGTACCAGTGGCAGAACTACAGCATCCCGGACGAGTTCCAGATCCAGTCGGGGGGGAACCGGCTCGTCGGCGACATCGGGTTGCAGAGCAACGGGCACACGGGCCAGACGGTCTTCGCCGGCCCGGTGAACAGCACCCCCGTCCCGCTCACGATCAAGGTTACCGCCCCGAACCAGGGGACGGCCTGGGACTTCCAGGTCGAGACCAGTCCGGTCGAGCTGAAGGTCGACGTCAAACTCGGGGACGTCCCCAAGGTGAACATCCCCTACCTGTTCAAGACTGCCACCGGGTTCACGCTCGAGTCGGTCGGCCTAGACCCGCAGACGTTCCAGTTCGTTGGCACGAGCAACTCCAAGGGCAAGGTGGCGGACATCGACCACTGGCAGGACGAGCTCAAGAAGGGCATCTTCTACTACGTCCCGGCGGTGGACGGCCGGCCGCTGAATTATGGCGACACGCACACGTCCGACCCCGGGCTGGGTGAGAACGTCCTCCTCGTCCGGGGCCAGGTGAACGACTCCCGGCGGCCGGAACTGGGCACGTTCACGGTCGAGTTCCCGATCACGTTCAACGTCACCGACGGCCGGTCGTCGGTGTTCATCGAGCCGGACTTCATCGGCCCGATCCTGGGCGTCTACGGGGCCGGGACGACCAAGCTCGACTACTACCGGCAGGAGCAGCGGCTGGCCTACCTCGGGTACCCCGGCGGATCGAACGGCAACCCGATCGTCGTGGACGGGGTGATCGAGAACAACGAGTGGGCCAAGAAGGCGTTCAGCATCGCCCTCGACCCCGCCACGCCGCCGACCGGGCGGGGGACCGTCGCCACCCCCACCCAGGGGACCAAGTTCTTCAAGGACCACATCAACGACAGCACCGCGCCGTCGTGGAAGGACCTGCGGACCGTCCCCGGCCTGGCGTTCCCGGCCGGGGGTAACCAGTCCCAGCGGTTCTACAGCACCAGCACCGGGGCCGACCTGATCGCCGCCGCGATTAGCGCCTACGGGGCGGCCGACTCGACCGGAGCGGCCCAAAGGAATGCCACCGGGAACCCGAGCGTGTCCCACGAGGGCGGGCGGGCCATCGATATTGACACCATCCCCGGTGCCTACTTCTTCCGGGAGTCGGGGGTTTACGTGGCGGCGTCGGCGGCGTCCGGCGGCGGGTTCATCGTCCGCCGGGCCAACGGCACCTACCGGGGCGGCGGCAACCCGAACGCCCAGGCCGGCGAGGTCGGTCTGCGGACGGCCACCCTCCTCGCCGACACGACCACGACCACGATCAACGCGGTCGCCGGTCTGCTGGACTACAAGCAGACCGAAGCGGAGGCCCGGCG
>DASPHQ010000098.1:0-5543 GCA_035629595.1 Urbifossiella sp.
GTCGAACGAGCGGTTCTCGAACATAAGCACGATGACGTGCTCGATCTCCCCGGCCGCACCGGTATCGCCGCCCGGTCCGTTCTGGCTCGAAGCGTTCATCGCGCTTGCTCCTTCGGGTCTCGTCCGCCTCGACCGGAGCCGGAGGGAGGCTCCGGCGGCCCCGGGAAGGTCCAACGCAACTGTCGGCTGAGACCGACGTTTCTCGACGTGGGCTCACTCACGGAGCAGAGCACATTACCTGTTACCGGGGCACACCGTCGAAGTTCCTCATCGTCCCGTCCGAGCCTACCCCCTGTACTCAGCGACCCCGCCGGGCGAGGGGGTTACGAGCGCGGCGGACCTGCGGCGGGCGGCACGGAACGGGGTTGTGGGCGTGTCGTCACCCCCGCACACCGAACGGGTGGCGGGCGGATCGTGGGACGTGGGGCCGGCCGCGGACACCCAGCGCCGTCGCCCAAGCGGCGCGGGCGCCGCGGCCGGCTTGAACCAAGATTATTGCGCGCCGACACGGGAATCTAGCAAAAACTAGATTGAGTCGGGAAATCAGAAGTACAGACGTTGCTTAAACATATTCTTGATATTACAAGTAGGTATTTTTGGGATCGACGCCACGCACGAAGGCCATGTAGGATTTGCGCTCGTAGGAAGGTGCGCCCGGGGTGCTCCGGTCGCAACACCCGCTTCGCCCTCGGAGTTGTTGCGCATGCCAAGTGCCCCCGTTTGCGTGGCCGCGGACGCGGACCCCGCGGTCCGCGCGCTGCTCGTCACCGTCCTGAGCCGCGCGGGGTTCGACGTCCGCCCGCTGGCGGGTCCCTGGGAGTTGGGGAAGGCCCCACTCGACGGGGTCGCCCTGATGGTGCTGGGCGGACGGGGCCACGGCGTGTCCCCCGCCGACGCTACGCGCGACCTCCGGGCGGCGGGGAACACGACGCCGGTCGTGATCCTGGTGAACTGGCCCGACCCCGGCGCGGCCGCCCTGGCCGCCGCCGACTCGACCGTCCGGCTCCTGGCGAAGCCGTTCCTGCCGGCCGACCTGACCGCGGCCGCGGCCGGGCTGCTCGGCCGCGGGTGACGGGGTTGTCGGCGGGTCGGGCCGACTACTTTTGCGGCGAGCCGTCGGCCGGCACGGGGGTGAGGTCGTCGGCCCGGAAGAGGTCACGCCTCGCGACCCCGGCCGCCGTGGTCCAGGAGCAGACGTAGCGGTAGAGGTAGAGCAGGGCGTAGACGTCCTCGATCACCATTTCCGTGAGCGTGTACCGCGCGCGGACGCGGTCGCCGACGGTGAACCGGTGGGCGGGTGCGACCACGGGGTGGCGCTCCTGGCGATCGCTTCTCGACGGTGGACCTGCGGCGGGACCGGCTGAGACGACCTGGTCTGCCGCACCGCCGCACCGCGCCGGCCTGCTTCCGGCGTATCGCCAGGGGCTGGGTCAGGCCGCTGATCGCGAGTCAAGGCCGCCGGCCGCGAGTAGGCCGGCCAGCTTGCCGTCGTCACTGAAGGGGTTCGCGATGCTCCCCTCCACCCCGACCGGCTTGCCGACGAGCTCGGCGTGTCGGCCCGTTCGCCGAAACGTAAAAGGCAGTCGGCGTCGAGAGCGCGACTTGTCCGGTCATCCCCGGCCCCGCGACCCGACAGTAGCGCGCCTGCCGCGCCCCCGGCCGCCCAAGGCCCGCGTCCCCGACGCCGAGGGGCGGTTCGAGGAGGCTCCTCATGCCTGGATTGTCGGCCACCGTCCTCCGCCTGGGTATGTATTACTTGCGGCGGCTAAAGGCCTTCGAGCAGTTGTACCTGGCCGGGGGCGATTCCGCAGACCAGGCCCTGGAGCAGTTCGATGCCGACTGGGACCAGGTACAACAGTTACTGGATCGAGCCGAGCCGCAGTCGGGTTGGAGCCCCGAACTCACGGACGTCTGCGCCACCTACCCCCTGGCCGCCGGCCGGCTCTTCGCCGTCCGCGTGCCCGCGGCCCAGCGCGTCCGCTGGCTGACCCGGTGTGCCGCCGCGCGGTGGTACGCCGCCGAGCCGGGCTCGCGGGCGGCCGTCCTCAACATGCGGGGCGCGGCAGAGCGGGAAGTGGGCCGGGTCGGCCAGGCCATCGCCTGCCACGAGGAGGCCGTCGGCCTGGCCCGGGCCGGAGGAGACCGCAACTCGGAGGGCGTCGCGCTGAACGGACTGGGGCTCGCCCACCGGGACCTGGCCGCGCACGCGAGGGCCGTCGAGTTCTTGCGACAGGCGGTCGACGTCCACCGGGAGGTCGGAAACCACGCATCGGTGGTTGCGGATCTGGTCAACCTGGGACTGAGTTACGCCGAGAGTGGGCAACCCGAGCCGGCCGTCGGGTGCTGGGAGCAGGCATTGGCCACCGCTCGCGGCTCCGGGAATGTTCGCGGGACCGCCCACGCCCTGTCCAACCTGAGCCTGGCCTACACGGAACTCGGGGAACCCGGCCGGGGAATAGGGGCCGCCGAGGAAGCCCTCCCGTTACTCCGCGCGCTCGGCGACCGTGTCGGCGAGGTTGCCCTGCTGAACAGCCTGGGGGTGGCCGCGTTCCGGGCCGGGCAACTGGAGCGGAGCGCCGAACTGTACGACCAGGCGGCCGAGCTGGCCCACCGACTCGGGTCACGGCACCTGCAGGCGATGGCCCAGCTGAACTTGGGTATCGCCCTCGCCGCCCTCGGGCAGACACCCGCCGCGGTTAAGGCGCTGACGCGCGGGCTGGGGGTCGCCCGCGAGACCGGTGACCGCTACTGCGAGGGCCAGTGCCTGGCCCGGCTGGGGGCGGCGTACCGAAGGTTGGGCGACAAGGCGCGGGCCGTTGAGTGCTTCCGGCTGTCCCTGGAGTGTCGGCAGGCTGCGGCCGGTACGCCGACGGGGAGGGTCGCGGGCGGGACCGCCGAGTAAGTACAATGGCCGTGTAGCCACTGCTCCCCGGGCCGAACCCCGTCTTGTCGCCGGGGTCGGCTCGCCCGCCGCGCCGGCGTCCGGTGCGACGCCGTTGACACCTGACGAGCCGGTCCCCATGACAAGCGCGGCAGCCGTCCGTGGGGCGGTGGACTTCGGGGTCCTCACGATCCGCCCCGACGAGTACCAATCCGTCCTCGCCCACTTCCCCGACCGGCAGACGGTGGAGGGGAGCGGCTACTACGAGTTCAGCCGGGTGCCGGCGGCCGGCGGGGGGACACGGACGGTCGCGGTGGCTCGGGCCCTGGAGCAGGGCCAGGGGTCCGCTGCCGACCGCGCCCGGGACATGATCGAGGATCTCGACCCGGCGTGGATCCTCCTGGTCGGGATCGCCGGCGGTGTGCCCGACGACGACTACAGCCTCGGCGACGTATTGCTGGCGAGCCGGGTCTACGACTTCGGCGTCTCGGCCGCCCTCCAGGACGGGGACGACCACTGGCGGGAGTGGGGCCTGCAGGGCGGCCCCGTCCACCCCCGGGTCCGCGCCGTCCTGGAGGCCCTCCCCGGCTGGGGCCACAAGTTCGGGGGGTGGAATTTGCCGCCGGCGGTCGGCGTGCCCAAGCCCGGCTGCGCGGTGCCGGCGGACCCCGGCAGTGACCGGTACTACGGCCCCGACGCCTACCGGACGAAGGTCCGCGACAGTCTCCGCCGCCACTTCCCTGCTGGCGGGCCGCCACGCCCCCCGCGCTACGCCGTCATGCCGGTCGCGGACGCGAACACGCTCGTCAAGGACGCCGACTTGGTCGCCGAGTGGCGGCGGTGCGCTCGCTCGCTGGGGTTTGTCGAGATGGAAGCCGGCGGGGTGTACCGGGCGGCCCGCCGGGCCAACCGCGAGTACCCGGTCCTCGTCGTCCGCGGGCTGAGCGACGTGGTCGGCTTCAAGCGGAGTCCGGAGTGGACGGACTACGCCTGCCGGACCGCCGCCTCGTTCGCGGCCTCGTTCATCCGCTCGGGGGCGGTCGACCCCCAGAAGGACCGACCCCACCCGAATCCGCCGCCCCCTTCCTCGCCCCCCGCACCACGTCCCCTGGTGTCTGGCCTCCCGAACCTTCCCGAGCTGTTCCTTGGCCGTGACGGCGACGCCCGGGAGGTCAAGGAGCGACTCGGCATCCGGCCCGCGGCCCCCTCCCCCGACCCGGCACCCGCCACGGTCCAGGTGCTCACGGCGGTGCGCGGCTGGCCGGGCGTCGGCAAGACAAGCATGGCGATCTGGCTGGCGCACGACCCCGACGTCCGCCGCGCGTTCCCGGACGGCGTCCTCTGGGCATCCCTGGGGGAGTCCCCGGCCCTACTCTCGGTGCTGGCCTCCTGGGGCCGCCGGCTCGGGGCCGAGGGCCTCCTGAGAGCCCCGACGGTGACCGACGCGACCGCCGAGCTGACGGACGCCCTGCGCGGCCGGCGGGTCCTCCTCGTCGTGGACGACGTCTGGACGGCCGAGCACGCGGTGCCGTTCCGGCTGGCGACGCCGGTCGGGGGCGCCCTGCTGCTAACCACCCGCCTGCCGGACGTGGCGGAGCAACTCGTCCCGCAGCCGGGCGGGGTGTACAGACTGCCGGTCCTCGACGAGCGGTACGCCCTGGACCTGCTCGCCCGGCTGGCCCCGCAGGTCGTGGCCGCGAACCCGGACGAGTGCCGGGGCCTGGTCAACGCCTTGGAGTGCCTCCCCCTGGCCCTCCACGTCGCCGGCCGCCTGCTGGCCGCCGAGGCCAAGAATGGCTGGGGGGTCGAAGACCTCCTCGCGGACCTCCGGGCTGGGGCGGACCGGCTCCTGGGCGAGCCCGCCCCGGCGGACCGCACCGACCTCGACGGCCAGGCCACCCCCACCGTCGCCGTGCTCCTCCGCCGCAGCACGGACCGGCTGGCCCCGGCCGCCCGCGACCGGTTCGCCTCGCTGGCCGCCTTCGCCCCGAAGCCGGCGACCTTCGACCTCGGGGCGGTGGGCGCGGTTTGGGACGTCGCCGACGCCCGGCCAACCGTCCGGGAGCTGGTGGCGCGGGGTCTGCTCGAGCCCGTCGGGGCGGGGCGGTACCAGATGCACGCCCTGCTCGTCGCCCACGCCCGGAGCTTGTGCGACGTGTGACGCGAGCCGAATCATTCGCGGGGGGGGCCGATGTCTGCTGTACTCCACAGCCGGTGCCGTCTGGGCTGGTACTACCACCAGCGGCTGGCGGAGTGGGGGAATGCGGCGGCGGAGGGGTCAGAAGAGGTGGACCGCCGGCTCTCCGAGTTGGACCAGGACCTCGGTCAGATCCGCCACGTCTTCGACGGCTGCCGGGCGGCCACCGACCGTGACGACGATGCAGCCGCAGTCTGTATCGAGCTCGCGGCGGCCGGGGTCGAGTACCTCGACCTCCGCCTTCACCCGGGCGAGGCGCTGGCATGGCACCAGACGGCCTTGGCCTGCGCCCGGCGGCTCGGGGAGGGGGTGGCTCAGGCCCTCCATTCGGGTTACGTCGGCACCGCCTACATCCGACTCGGCGAACCCCAACACGCACTCGACTACCTCGACCAGGCACGCGAGCTCCTAGAGGGTGAGGGCGACCCCGAGGGGGATCTGCCGACGATCCTCCTGGAGTGGGGG
>DASPHQ010000099.1:0-2010 GCA_035629595.1 Urbifossiella sp.
CCCTGTCGGTGAACCCGTTCGACGTCCAGGAGCAGGCGGACGCCATCCACCGCGCCCTGACCATGTCGGCGCGTGAGCGCTCGTGGCGCGCTCAGGGCCTCAAGCGAATAGTCACCGCGCGCGATCCGGGGGACTGGGTCGACGACCAGTTGGCGGACATCGAACGGAAGCGGAACGCCCAATCTGCAGCTACTCTGTCGCGGTAATGGAATACAGCACGCAGCAGACCTACGCTCAGCCCGCCGGACGGGCGATCTCCACCGCCCGACTGCTCGGCCAGGTCATGTTCCTGGTCTCCGTGGCCGTCGGCTTCCTGGCCCTCGGCATCTACATGGGCAGGAACCTGGCGGTCGGCACGGCCACCATCTGCTCCTTCGTCGGCCTGGGCATGCTGCTGGTCGCTTCCTTCGCCCCCGGAAGGCTGTTCCGGGTCGGCCCGTTCGCGGTCGTCTGGCTGTACGCGCTGGCCGTCGTGCTGGGCCTCGGCCTCGGGCCGATCATCCAGGAGTACCTCTCGACTCAGCCGCAGGTCGTCTACCAGGCGGCCGGGATGACCGGCCTGGTCACGCTGGGCATGGGTGCGGCGGGGTTCGCCTGGGACCGCGACCTCGCCCGTTGGATGCGCCCGCTGACGTTCATCGTCTTGGGCCTCGTCGTGGTGTCCTTCGTGCTGCTGCTCGTCGGAGCCGGTGGGAACCCGATCATCTCCGGGCTGATCGCGCTCGTCTCGGCGGCGCTGATCCTGGTGAACTTCAACTTCCTGCGTAAGCACGGAACCGAGGACCACGCGGTCATGCTGGCCACGGGCATCTTCGTGTCGATCATCAACATCTTCATCTCCTTCCTCAACATCTTCAGCCGTTAACCGGCTGCTTACTGGCCAGGGTCGGGGGTGAATTCGCCGCTGCGGGGCGGCGGCCTGGGTGCGGGGCGGCTGGGAGCCGGTAGCGGAGAGGGCGCGGGCCGAACCGGCGCGGGCCGCGTACGCCCTCGAAAAAAGCCGTCAGCCGGCGGACGACTTTTTCGAACGGGTGCCCGCCGTCGCACGGGAGCTCGGCGCGGCGGCCGAACCCTCCCCCTTGGTCGCCGGCCGTCCCGACCCCGACGACGCCGAGGGCGCGCCGGAGCTGAGCGCTCAGCGGCCGGGGGACGAAGCCGAGGAACCTCCGAGGGAGGCGCCACGACCGGTGGACGGCGCGGGCGCTCACGAGCCGGCCCGCCCCCCGGCGGCCCGGCCACGATCAACAGAACGGCGACGACCACCGCGGCCAGCCGTCCGACGTTGCCCCATCGCACCCGGCCCAACAAGCCGGAGGCCGCGCCTGGCCGCCGCCGTCCCATGCGGGCCTAAGGCCGCGAACCCCGGTCTCCGCCCCCAGCCCGTTGCTAGCCTTCCGCGGCCGTGGCCCACCTGTACGACCTGATGCTGCTCGTTGACCCGAACGTCCCGGAGGACCGCCAGTCCGCCGTGGTCGCAGAGGTCGAGACGATGATCTCGTCTGACGGCGAGATCGTTGCCAATCAGGACTGGGGCACGCGGAGGCTCGCGTTCGAGATCGACCACCGGGCCGACGCCGGGTACCACCTCTTCCAGTTCAACGGCGAGAACGCGCTGCTCGAGCGGCTGCGTCACTCGCTGAAGATCATGGATGGCGTGCTGCGCTTCCGCATCATCCGGCTCAAGGACGGCACCCCGCCGCCTGAGCCCCCGCGCGAGGCCGCTGCTCGTCCCCGTCGCGAGGAGGAAGGTGACGGGCGCGTTGCTGCCCGCGCCGCCGCCGACGCGCCGACGGACGCAGAAGACGTACCTGAGTAACAAAGCCGCCCACGTTCCAGAGACTTCCTGCACGGCGGCGCCCGAACGCTCCGATCCCGACGGTACATTCGATCGGACCAGCCCCGAGCCGTCCGCATAGCGAGAAGGAGCGCCGAAAATGGCAGCCACGAACATCAACAGGGTCGTCCTCACGGGCAACCTGACCCGGGACCCCGAGCTGCGCAGCACCAACA
>DASPHQ010000100.1:0-2617 GCA_035629595.1 Urbifossiella sp.
GCCCGAATGACCCGGTTGTCGAACGCGAGCCGTCCAGCCGGATGGGGTCTGTCACCGGGCGCTCGCCGTTCGTGCCCGGCGTCGTTACGCTACCCCCACCATGCCCACCGACCCCACCGTCATCGAGTTCGACGTCCGCACCGACGAGATGCTCGTCAACATGGGGCCCCAACACCCCAGCACCCACGGCGTCCTCCGGCTCGTCCTCCGCACCGACGGCGAGATCGTCAGCGAAGTCACCCCGCACCTCGGCTACCTCCACCGCTGCGCCGAGAAGATCGGCGAGAACGTCACGCCCATCCAGTTCATCCCGTACACGGACCGGATGGACTACCTCGCCGCGATGAACATGAACCTCGGGTTCAGCCTCGCCGTCGAGAAGCTCGCCGGCCTCAAGGTGCCCGAGAAGGCCCAGGTCATCCGCGTCCTCATCGGCGAACTCAACCGCGTCGCGTCGCACCTCGTCGGCATGGGCGCGTACGGCCTCGACCTCGGCAGCTTTAGCCCGTTCCTCTACGCCTTCCGCGAGCGCGAGCACCTCCTCGACCTGTTCGAGGACGTGTGCGGCGCCCGCCTCACGTACAGCTACCTCACGATCGGCGGCGCCCACGACGACCTGCCGGCCGGGTGGACCGACCGCTGCCGACGCTTCCTCGACTACTTCGAGCCGCGCATCCCCGAGTACCACGCGCTGCTGACCGACAACCACATCTTCGTCAAACGCACCGCCGGCATCGGCGTCATGTCCAGGGAGCAGGCGCTGTCCTACGGCTGCACCGGCCCGGTGCTGCGGGCGTCGCTCGACCGCTCGAAGGGCGACCCCGACTGGGACCTGCGCAAGACCGAGCCGTACAGCGGCTACGAGGGCTACACCTTCGACGTGATCATGCCGCCGTTCAAGGAGGCGCCGCCGGGGGCGGTGATCGGCGACTGCTGGCACCGCTTCTACGTGCGGATGCGCGAGGTGGCCGAGGCCGTGAAGCTGTCGCGGCAGGCGCTCGACAAGTACGACGCGATCCACGCCGAGGGCGAGCGGGTGAAGGCCGAGTTCGCCGCGCGGCGCGCCGGCCTGACGCCGGAGGAGGCGAAGGCGGACGACGCGAAGCTGGCGGACCTGATGCGGACGAGGTACAGCCACCGCGTCGAGCCGCCGAAGCACCTGCCGGCGGGCGAGGTGTACGTGGAGACGGAGTGCCCGCGTGGGCAGATGGGGTTTGGCGTGGTCGGCCGGCCGGCGAAGGAGAACGTGCCGCTGCGGGTGCGGGCGCGGTCGAGCAGCTTTTGTAACCTCAGTGTCACGGGCGAGCTGTGCCGGGGCTGCCTCGTCGCCGACATCCCGGCTATCATCGGCAGTATCGACGTGGTCATGGGCGAGATCGACCGCTGACGCCGGCGTCGCCCGGCCAGTACCAGTTGGACCCAAATCTTCCGCGGAGCCAACCGTGAAGCACGCCGCCGCCTTCCTCGTCGGGCTGGTCGCCGTCTGCGCCGCCCGCGCCGACCTCGCCGTCCCGCCGCCGGCCGGCAAGAAGTTCGTCACCGTCAACCACACCGTCACCACCGACAAGACGTACCCCGAGCACGAGTTCTACCTCGTGACCGGGTTCAACGGCGACGCGAAGCTGGTGCCGTTCGGCCCGGACGCGCCGGTGAAGATCGACGGCGCCCGCCGCAAGGGTCCGTACGGCGCCGTCACGTTCGCCGCCGTGCCGAAGGGCTCGGCCGAGAAGTTCGCCGGCCTGAAGGAGTTCGGCGCCGCCCTCCGCAAGGGGACGGTCCCCGGCCAGGCGACCGCCAAGCACGGCTTCCCGAGCTCGGCCACGATCGACGCCAAGGACACGCGCACGGTCATCACCGAGACGCTGGCGGTCGAGAAGGTCGACGCCAAGGCCGGCATCGTGCTGAAGGCCGCGAAGGCGCCGACGAGCCCGGCCCCGACGAAGGGCGCCGGGAACACCCCCGAGCCCTCGGAAGTCGAGGGGCTGACCGGCGACGCGCCGCGCGGCGGGTCCGTCGTCGCCGGGTTGTCGCTGGCGCTGGCACTGGCGTTCGCCGGGCTGTGGTTCGTTCGTCGCTCCCGTCCCTGACCCCGGAGGTCGGTCATGTTCCGGTCGTCGCTCGCGCTCGTGGTCGGCCTGTTCGTCGCCGCGTCGGCGGCGGGGAACGGGCTCCCGCCGCCGCCGGTCGGGAAGAAGTTCGTCATGGCGGAACACGTCATCACGACCGAGAAGGCGTTCCCCGACCACGACTTCTACCTCGTGACCGGCGGCGCGCCGAAGAAGGTCGAGTTCGGCCCGAAGGATCCGGTGAAGGTCGAGCCGAACCGGCCGCGGTTCGGCAGGAACCAGACCCAGTTCGTGGCCGTGCCGAAGGGCGCGGCCGAGAAGTACGCCGACGCGGCCGCGTTCGCCGAGGCGCTCGGTGCGGGGAAGGTGTCCGGCCAAGCCGCGGCGAAGCACACCTTCGACCCGATGCCCGCGATCGACGCCGCGGACCCGCGCCGCAAGATCGAAGAGAAGCACGTCGTGGAGCGGATCGACGCGAAGGAAGGGATCGTGTTCCGGGCGGCGCCGGAGAAGGTCGAACCACCCAAGAAAGTGGCTCCGGAGCCGACTGG
>DASPHQ010000101.1:0-3617 GCA_035629595.1 Urbifossiella sp.
CCGCAGCTACGAGAAGGGGAAGGACGCCTACCTCGCCGCGCAGTGCGTCAAGTGTCACCGGTTCGGCGACACCGGCGGCGCGGTCGGCCCGGACCTGACGGCGATCAGCAGCCGGTTCGGCCGGCGCGACGTGCTGGAGTCGATCCTGGAGCCGTCGAAGACCCTGAGCGACCAGTACCAGAACGAGGTGTTCACGACCGGCACCGGCAAGAGCGTCACGGGCCGTGTGGTGGACGAGACGAAGGACGCCATCGCGGTGCAGCCGGACCCGCTGGCGCCGGAGCGGGTGGTGATCCGCAAGGACGACCTGGAGGGCCGGGTGGCGTCGAAGCTGTCGCCGATGCCGGCGAACCTCGCGGACGTGCTGACCCGCGACGAGGTGCTCGACCTGCTGGCGTACCTGGAGTCCGGCGGGCGGCGCAACCACCCGGTGTACGGGAAGAAGTGACGCCGCCGCTTGCGGCTTCGCGCCGCGGCGCGAAGCCGCAAGCGGCAACTCCCGGGGGCTCTCGATGTCACGCCGCTGGCGTGCCGCGGTCGTGTTGGTGGTGCTGCTCGCTGCCGGCGTCGGCGGCGGGTGGCTGATTTACGTGATCCGGGTGGGCCAGGAGCGAGCTCGCCCAATGAATGCCCTCCGGGGCATTCACCTTCAACTCGCCTTATACGCCGACCTGTACCAGGGGCTTCCCCCACCGACGATCACCGACCCGGACGGCCGCCCGCTGTACAGCTGGCGGTTCGGGATCGTCGCGGGAAACCTGAACGACCCCGTGCATGCCGGGTTCTACGGCCAGAGGTCCCATCACGACAAGCCGTGGGACTCGCCCGAGAACCGGCGGTATCACTCGGAGCCCTACTCGGACCTCCCCGGCGGCCCGGCCGACCAGATCGACGCGACGCGCCCGGGTAGCAAGGCACGCTTCGTCGCCGTGGTCGGGCCGGGGACGGTCTTCGGCGGGGCGAAGCGCGCGAAGATCGACGGACGGCCCAACGACGCCCTGCTCCTGGTCGAGACGACCGGGTGCCCCGTCCACTGGATGCAGCCGGGCGGGGACGTGGACGTCCGAACCGTGCCGCGCCAAATCGGCGTGGCCGGGGGCATCGGCCCGGCCGCGGACGGCGGCCGGGAGTTCTACGTCGTGTTCGCGGACGGGAGCATCCGGCTCCTTCGCTCGGACGTGCCGTTCGAGAACCTGGCGAAGTTCTTCTCCGTCCCCGTCCCTGGCCTGCGCGACCGCGACACCGACCTGGGGCCGTATACCGTCGAGTCGTGGCCGGGCAGGTGGTGAGCCGGACGACGCCCACCCGTTGCACCGGGCGGGCTTTCGTGCTTCAATCAGGGCGATCCCCACTCCCCCGGGCGCGCCCATGATCGGCGTCAGCTACACGACCACCGCCGAAGGCGAGACGGCGAAGTTCGTCACCTGTAAGAAGTGCGGCCACGGCTACGGCTACTGGATGACGCGCCGCGGCAGCTCGTCGAACACGTCGTGGTTCCTCATCGGCCGCGACTCCGCCCGGAACCGGTCGGGCCGCGAGGCGGAGGGCGAGGTCGCGCAGCGGCTGCGGACCGAGCACGACCCGGTGCCGTGCCCGCAGTGCGGCCACTACCAGAAGAAGATGATCGAGCCGGCCCGCGAGGAGAAGTACGGCTGGATTCTGCCCTGGGGGATTCTGGCGGGAATTCTGGGCGGGGCCGGGATCATCGCGCTCGGGATCGTGCTGACGCTCTTCGGCGGCAACGAGCCGTGGATGGAGCGGGTGAAGAACTCGGTGCTCGCGATGGCGTGCCCGGCGGCGGTCGGCATCCCGGCCGTCGCGCTCGGGGTGAAGTCGTCGCTGGCGTGGCGGTACAAGCCGAACGACGACCCGGTGGAGGAGCGCATCGCGCGCGGCCGGGAGCGGGCGATGAGCGCCCAGGAGTACGCCCGGCTGGCGCCGAAGCCCGGCCCGCAGCTGCCGCCGATGCCGTGACCCGGCGGGTTCTCACGCGCCTCGGGTGCGGGCGAAGTCGGCGAGCGCTGCGAGGAGCGCCGGCGGGTCGGCGGGCTTGAGGAGGTGGAGGTCGAACCCGGCGGCCGCGGCGCGGCGGACCTCGGTCTCGCCGCCGAGGACCGTCAGCGCCACCAGAAACAGCGGCCGGTCGTCGGCCGCGGCGCGGACCCGGCGGGCCAGGTCGAACCCGTCGGCCCCCGGCAGCAGCGGCTCGCACACCCACGCGTCGGGGCGGAACTCGGCCGCCGCCGCCAGCGCCGACGGGGCGTCGTAGCACGCGCGGGCGTCGGAGCCGGTGAGGGTCAGCAGTTCGGCCAGGCTGTCGGCGGCGTCGCGCATCCCGTCCACGACGAGGACGCGGAGCCGCGGCGCGGCGGCGCGGTCCGAAGGATGAACGGACGAACGTGGGCCGGGCATGGCGCCGGGAGCGGGTGTGAGTCGGCCGTGACGGCCCGCGGGGTGGGTACTTCGAAGTAGACGAACCCCACCCCGGGTTGGATTCAGGCCGTCGCCGGTTCGCCCGAACTCTCGACGGATTTGTGGCAAACGACGAAGCCCGGGGACGGCCGTCCCCGGGCTTTCTGTTTAAGAATCGTCCAACTCACGGCAGCGGCAGGGCGCCGGGCGCGAAGCCGTGCATCGGGTCGGGCGTGGCGGCGGCCTTCGCCTTCCCCTTGTCGGTCGCGCCCGGGTGGCGGGCGGTCGAGTTCTGGAACACGTCCGCGACAGTACCCGGCCGTGCCGCGCCGGCGGGGCCGCCGCCGCCGTTCGACAGCAGCCAGCACGCGCCGGCCAGCGCCGCCACCGACGCGGCCAGGGTGAGGCGCGCCCGGCGGCCGGGGTCGCGGCGCACCGCGGCGGGCGCGGCCAGACCCGGGGCGGCCGGGAACGGCTGCGGCAGCTCGCTGCGGAAGAAGTCGGTGAGTACCGCGTCGATTCGGGTCATGTTGGCGTCCCGTTGGCGGGGGAGTATCCGTCCAGGGGTCCGAGCTTGTCGGCCAGCCGCTGCCGCGCCCGGCTCAGGCGCATGTGGACGGCCGTGACCGCCACGCCCAGCGTCTCGGCGATCTTCGCCGCGTCGTAGTCGAGGGCGTAGCGGAGGGTCAGGATGTCGCGGTCGGCCGGGGCGAGGCCGTCGAGTTCGGCGCGAATCTTGGCGAACAGTTCCTCGCGCTCCAGCGCCTCGGCGGGGGCCGGCTGGCGGGAGCGGACGCCGTTGAGGAGTTCCGGCGGCTGGGTGCCGTTGCGGCGGAACGCGCTCTTGGCGTGGTCCTCGGCCAGGTTGCGCGCCACCCGCAGCAGCCAGGCCCGGGGGTTCTCGATCGTCTCGCCGGCCTCCCACTGCTTCCACAGGCGGAGGAACGCTTCCTGGGTGACGTCGAGGGCGAGGTCGGGGTCGGTCCAGCGGGCGTAGGCGATGGCCCAGACCTCGCGGCCGAGCCGCGCGTGGAGCGCCTCGAACTCCGCCCGCCGGGCGGCGCCCGGGTCCGGGGCACGGTTCGCTCGTCCGGTCGGCATCACCACGGCCTGCCGGGGGCGCGGCGGGGGTCGCAGGGAAGACGACCGGGCCGCGGGATCGTAACAGGGGGGTGCATGAGAGTATGGTAGGGGGCGGCGATCGG
>DASPHQ010000102.1:0-2552 GCA_035629595.1 Urbifossiella sp.
AGGTGCCGCGGCAGGTCCAGAGCGAACCACGACGGCCCGAACCAGTAGAACGGCAGGCTCTCGACGTTCGGGGTGGCGACGATCAGCTTGCCGCCGGGCACGAGCAGGCGGAACGCTTCCCGCAGGATCGCCAGCGGCCGGTGGACGTGTTCGAGCGACTGCCACATGGTGACCACGTCGAACGAACACGGCATCAGGTCCGGGTGCGGGAGCGAGCCGATCAGCACCTTCAGCCCCAGTTCTTCCTGCACGGCCCGGCCGGTTTCGACCGCCGAGTCGAGGCCGGTCACGTCCCAGCCGCGGTCGGCCATCCGCTTCAGGAAGGCGCCGCCGCCGCACCCAAAGTCGAGCAGCCGGCCGGGACCGGGCCACGGCAGGTCGCCGCGCCGCTCGCCGCACGGCCGGCCGAGCAGCCGGCTGATAAGCGGCCGCGTCGGGCGTGACTCGCGCATCTGGCGGGGGCGGCGGTGCGGGGCGTAGTAGGACGGGTAGAACCGGCCGATGGTCCGCGGCGTCGGGCGGGGGTTCGTGTACGTCAGCCCGCACTCCTCACAGCGGACGACGGCGAAGCGCAGCCCGGTCCCGGCCGGCGGGAGCGGGTCGGGAGCTTCGAGGAGGAGGGCGTGTTGGTCGCGGCCGCAGAGGGGGCACGCGGCGTCCTCCCAGGCGACCGCCGGCCGCGGGGCGTCGGTCGCGTCGGGGACCGGCGGGCGGTGGAGCATCATGGGCGCACGGACCCGGGTGCGGGGGAAGCCGGGCTGAGCGTAGTCTTACCGGCGCGCCGGCGTCAACCCCGACCCGGAATTGACACCCCCCGCGGCAGCGGCTATCACCTTCCGACACTCACACCCGTAGTCCCGGGCGGACCACCGATGCCACTCCCCCTCCCCGGCCTCACCGCCGCGCTGAAAACCGTCCCCGGCGTCCGCGAGTTACTGGCCTTCGCCCGCCGCAACTCACCGGTACTGTCGGAAGGCCAGGTCGCACAGTACCACCACGACGGCTACATGATCCTCGACCCCGGCCTGCCCGAGGCGCTTCTCGACCGGGCGGTGTCGGACCTGGCGACGCACCTGGACATGGTCGCCGACCGGCACCACGGCAGCCGGGTGTTCAACGGCTGGAAGGTGAGCCGGGCGGTGCGGTCGATCGCGCTCGCGCCGCGGGTGATGCGGGCGCTACGGCAGCTGTACGACCGCGGGCCGCGGCCATTTCAGACGCTCAACTTCCCGATCGGCACCGAGCAGAAGGTCCACTCGGACATCATCCACTTCAACAGTGACCCCGAGACGTACATGTGCGGGGTGTGGGTGGCGCTCGAGGACATCGACATGAACAACGGCGCCCTGGTGTATTACCCGCGCAGCCACATCTTCCCTGTGGTGCGGATGGAAGACATCGCCCCCGGCCCCGGGCCGGAGCACTACCCGGCGTACGAGGCGCACATCGCCCGGCTGGTGAAGGAGAAGCAGTTGGAGCCGCACTACGCGGTGCTGAAGAAGGGTCAGGCACTGATCTGGGCGGCGAACTTGCTGCACGGAGGCAGCGCGCACCACGACAAGGGCCGCACCCGGCATAGCCAGGTGACGCACTATTACTTCGAGGGCTGCCAGTACTACCAGCCGCTGTCGAGCTACGGCGGCTACCGCCACCTCAAGCTCGACGACTGGGTCCGCTGACCGGCTCGGGGCTCCGCCGCTCGCGGCTTCGCGCTTCCCAGCGCGAAGCCGCGAGCGGCGGAGCCCCGAGCCGCTTACACGCGCTCCACCTGCACCAGGTTGTCGAAGAATGTCGCCCCGCCGCCGAGGTCGGTCAGGGCTGTGCTCGTCGTCGTGTTGCCGTTTACGCCGTCCGGCGTGTACCGATTCCACCAGATGCCCAGCGATACCACCACCCCCGGCTTCACCGCGTCGCCCACCGACGCCGTCGCCCGGAAGCGGCCACGGGCGTTGAACACGCTCACCGCCTGCCCGTCCGCGATGCCGCGGGCGGCGGCGTCCGTCGGGTGCAGCTCCAGCGTCACCCCGCCGGCGCTACGGCGCTGCTTGTCCACGTTTACGAACGTCGAGTTCAGGAACGCCGGCACCGGCGGAGTCAGCAGTTGCAGCGGGTAGTGCGCGGCCAGGTCGGGGCGTGTCTGCGGGTCTTCGTGGGGCGGGCGATAGTGCGGCAGCGGGTCGCGGCCGGCGCGGGCCTCGCGCTCCGAGTACAGCTCGCACTTCCCCGACGGCGTGGGGAACTTCCCCTCCGCGAACGGCGCCCAGTCGGCCGGCAGGTTCAGCCGCACGGGGCCGCGCTTCGTGTCCTCCAGCGTGATGCCCTCGAATGCAGGGGCTGACGCCCCCGGCTCGCCCAGGGCGCCGCGCGCCAACTCCTCGTCACAGATGTCGAACAGCTCGGGCTCGTAACCCATCTCACGGGCCAGAAGGCGGAACACCTCCGTGTTCGGCTTCGCCTCGCCGAGCGGCGCCACCGCCGGGTTGCTCGCCTGTACGTACAGGTGGCCGTAGCTGCCGTGCAGGTCGAAGTGCTCGAGCTGCGTCGTCGCCGGC
>DASPHQ010000103.1:0-3047 GCA_035629595.1 Urbifossiella sp.
GCCGACGATGAGCCGCGAATTACCATCGACAACGTCACCAAGTCCGAGGGCCGAAGGGGAACAACGACGCTCTTCACATTCAACGTCACGCTTTCGGCCGCCTACGATCAGCCGGTGACGATGTCTTTCCGCACTGCCAACGGCACGGCAACGAACGGCAACGACTACGTCGCCAAGACCGGGACACTGACCTTCGCCCCCGGCGAGACGACGAAGACGATCACGATTGAAGTCAAAGGCGACAACAAGAGGGAGGCCGACGAGTACTTCTACGTGGACCTGTTCGGCCTCACCGGCAATGCGCTGTTCACCAAGAGCCGCGGCCTCGGCACGGTCGTGAACGACGACTGACCGCTCGAAGGCAGACCACCGCCGGCGGTGTCCTTCCCGCCGAGCAAGGCCCTCACCGGCCCGCCACGGCGCCGGCGCACGGCCTGCGCGCCGAATGTCACAAGCTTTGCGCGCGCCGGTCACCTCGCCCGAGGTCGGCAGGTGCGTCCGAAGCCGACTACCTCCGGCTCGAGACGTAGGGGATCCCTGGCGGGGCTGATCAGAAACCCTCGCGGTCAGAGCAGTGGCGGACGTGGCGGTCGGCAGCGGGCCGGCCGGCCCGGGTGCGGGTACTTCGACCAGGACTTCGCCGGCTGGGGCCTGCACGGTGGCAAGAAGGCGATGATCTTCCGATGGCTGTCAATTCTTTCCGTACCTGCGTTTACCCGAGTGAATCGCCGGGGTTGTTGGCACTGCCCGGGGAATGTAGGCCGAGCTCGATCCCGTACCGGACGTAGTCGGCCCGGGTCTTCAGGCCGAGCTTCTCCTTCACCCGCGCCCGGTAGGTCTCGACCGACTTCACGCTCACGTGCAGGCGGTCGGCGATCTCCTGGTGGGTGTGCCCGCGGGCGAGCAGGGCGAGCACGTCCTGCTCCCGCCGGCTCAGGGGCGGGTGCCCCTCGGGGGCGGAAGTCGGGGCGTCGCCCAGGGTGTCGGCCAGGGCCGGGTCGACGACCCGCTGCCCGGCGGCGACCGCCCGGATGGCGGCGACCAGGTCGTCGGCCCGGGTCGTCTTCAGCACGTACCCGTCGGCCCCGGCCGCGAGCGCCGCCCGGGCGTAGGCCGGGTCGTCGTGCATCGTCAGCACCAGCACCCGGGTGGCCGGGGACACGGCCTTCACCCGCGCCACCGTCGGGGCCACGCCCCACCCGGGCATCGACAGGTCGAGGCACAGCAGCCGCGGCAGCGTCGCGGCCACCAGGTCGACCGCCTCCGGCCCGGTCCCGGCCTCGCCGACGACCTCGATGTCGCCCCGGGCCGCGAAGAGCGAGCGGAGGCCGTCGCGGACGAGCGAGTGGTCGTCGGCCAGGACGACCCGGATGCGCGTCATACGGCCACCTCGCCGACCGGGATGCGGGCGTCGACCGTCGTCCCCCGGCCGGGGACGGACGCGACCCGGAACGACCCGCCGAGCATCACCGCCCGCTCCCGCATTCCGCTCAGCCCGATCCCGTCGGCCGGGTCGTCGGTCGGGATGAACCCGGCCCCGTCGTCGGTCACCGACACGTGCGCGACCCCGTCGGTCACGTCGAGCAGCACGTCCGTCGTGCGGGCGCTGGCGTGCTTGGCGACGTTCGCCAGCGCCTCCTGCACGATCCGGTACAGCGCGACCTCGGCGGCCGGGTCGAGCCGGGTCGTCTCGGCCGCCGTCGTCACGAGCTGGGTGCGGACCCCGTGCGTCCGGGTGAACGTGTCGGCGAGCCGGGCCAGGGCGGCCGGGAGGCCGTGGTCGTCGAGCACCGGCGGGCGGAGGTGGTGGGCGAGCCGCCGGACCTCGTGGGCGGCGTCGGCCGCCACCCGCCCGAGGTCGCGGGCGCGGTCGCGGGCCGCCCCGGCGGGGACGAGGTCGATTAGTTCGGACAGCCCCAGCGAGAGCGAGACCGCCGCCTGCCCGATCCCGTCGTGGAGCTCCCGGGACATGTGGGCGCGCTCGTCCTCGTGGGCGGACAGGAGTTGACGGGCGAGTTGAACCCGGGCCTGCTTCTCCTGGACCAGGGTGGTCACGTCCCGGCCGACGACGACGACCGGCCCGGGCCGACCCGCGAGCGGGCTCGTGGACACGAGGAACTGCCGGCCGGCGGCCACGGCCCGGTGGCTCGCCCCGTCCGGGGGGCCGGCGGCGATTTCCCCCAGCCGGTCCGGGTAGATGTCCCGGACGGGGCGGCCGTGCAGGGCGTCCGGCGCCGCCCCGGCCAGGCGCGCCGCGGCGGCGTTCGCCTTCAGCACCCGGCGGTCGGCGTCGAGCACCAGGAGGACGTCCGGGCAGGCGTCGAACGTCGCCTCCCACTCGGCCATCGCGCGGGCCGCCGCCCGCGCCTGGCGGCGGGTGCGGGCCTCGACGACGGCCCGGCCGGCCGCCCACAGCAGGTGCTCCGCGCCGGTCGGCTTCTGCAAGAAGTCGAACGCCCCGCCCCTCATCGCCGCGACGGCCGACTCGACGCTCTGGCACCCGGTCAGGAGGACCGGCACGGGGCAGCCCCCGGCCGGGAGCTCGGCGATGAGGTCGAGCCCGCTCCGCCCGGGGAGGGTGAGGTCCACGATGATCACGTCGTAGTCCTGCTCCCGGACGAGGGGCAGGGCGGCTTCGGTGCTGTCGGCGGCGTCGACCCGGTGGCCCGCCCGGGACAGGGCGTGGACCACGAACCGCCGCACGCCGTCGTCGTCGTCGACGACGAGGACCCGCCCCGGCGCGGGCGCCGGCGGGGTGGCGACGGGGGTCGGGGGGCGGTCGGTCATGGGCGTGCGGGTCGGGGGTGGGGAAACCGGAGGGCTGCGACAACCGCCCTGGTGTATCTGTAGGCGGCCCGTGCCGGCACGCCCAACGCCGTCCGCCGTCACCCCGCTTCGACGGCGGCGTCGAGGACGGTGCGGACGGCGTGGGCGAGGGTGTCCGGCGTGAATGGCTTCGCCAGGAACCCGACCCCCGGGCGGCTCAGCCGGTCGGCCAGCGCGTCGGCCGTGGTGAAGCCGGAGACGAACAGCACCCGCACCCCGGG
>DASPHQ010000104.1:0-4395 GCA_035629595.1 Urbifossiella sp.
GCAGCAGGTGGAGCCACGGGAAGTCGCGCCGCTGGGCCAGACACGCCGTCAGACAGGTGACCGTCTGGCCCGGCTGGCCGCTCTTCAACCAGCAGAGCCCGAGGTAGTAGCGCGCCCAGAAGTGGTCGGGACGCAGTTGCAGCGCCCCCTCCAGAGCGGCGACGGCGGGCCGGTACTCGCCCGCCCGGTAGAGCTCCTGCCCGAGCAGGAAGTGGTCGAGCGCCGTCGTGGGAATCGTGGCGGCGGCGCGATCCCGTTCCCGGCCCGCCGCTTCGGCCTGACCCATACCGGCGAGGTATCGCGCCTTGCGGCGGTGGAGTGCCCGCGTCGGCGGGCCGAGGTCGGCGGCCTGGTCGAGCAGCCGGACCGCCTCGGGAGCCGACTCGCACGCCGCGGCGAGCACGACCAGTAGTTCGTAGCAGCCCTCCACGACCTCGGCCTTCTGGGCGGCGGTGTAGAACGGGCTGTCCACCGCCGGCCGGCCGGGGGCGGCGGGCGCGACGCCGAACCGGGCCAGCGCCGCGGTCGCGGCGGCCCGGGTGTCGTGGGCGGCCGCGGCCGGGGTGCTGCCGGTGAACAGCGTGGCGTGGAACAAGGCGTCGTTGCGGCGGTCGAGGAATGTTTCCAGCCGCTCGTGGTCGCCGCGCTGTCGGTCCGCCCGCGTGCGGAGCGCGTCGACGCGCTCCCGCAGGTCCGCCAGTTCCGGCTCGTCCCCCACCTGCTCGCGGGCGCGGGCCAGCGGCACCGAGCCGCCGGCCCAGTCGTTCGCCGCCAGCGCCGCCTCGGCGTCGCGGACCAGTTCGGTCGCCGTCCCGCGGAGCCGGGCCTGCCGCTCGCGCTCGGCCGCGGCGGCCTCGGCGGCGCGGCTGTCCCGCTCGTCGGCGACGGCCGCCCCGAGGCGGTGCTGCAACTCGACCTGGTGCCACGCCGCGGCCCCCGCCAGGCCGAGCACGGCGACCACCGCGAACGCCGCGGACGCCGCCAGGGCCGGCCGCCGCCGCGCCCACTTCGCCGCCCGCTCGTGGAGCGGGGTCGGCCGGGCCAGGATCGGTTCGCCGGCGAGCAGCCGGTCGAGGTCGTCCGCCAACTCGCCGGCGGTCGGGTAGCGGCGGCCCGGGACCTTGTGGAGGCACTTCAGGCAGATCGTCTCCAGGTCCCGCGGGATCCGCGGCTGGAGCCGCGACGGCGACACCGGCTCGGCGTGGAAGATCTGGATGAACGTGTCCATCGACGACTCGCCGGTGAACGGCGGCCGGCCGGTCAGGGCCTCGTACAGGATCGCGCCGAGGGAGTACACGTCGGCGGGCGGGCCGACGCCCTTCGACTTCCCCTCGGCCTGCTCGGGGGCCATGTAGTTCGGCGTCCCCATGACGACGCCGCTCGCGGTCTGGTCGTCCCCGGCGTGGAGGTCCTTGGCCAGCCCGAAGTCGGTGATCTTGGGCGAGGCGTGGCCCAGGTCCGGCGGCTGCAGGCCGAGCGCGGCGGTGATCCGGCCGATGGTGGACCCGTGCGCGTCGGCGGCCGGGATGAGGACGTTGCCGGGCTTCAGGTCGCGGTGGACGATGCCGCGGACGTGGGCGGCCTGGACGGCCCGCGCCAGGGTCCGCACGAGCGCGGCGGCGACGCGCGGCGGCTGCGGCCGGCCGCCGAGCCGGTCGGCCAGGGTGCCGCCCTCGACCAGTTCCATCGAGAAGTACGGCGGCCGGTGGCCGAGGTCGATCTCGTAGACCTGGACGATGTTCGGGTGCTGGAGCGACGCCAGGATGCGGGCCTCGGACGTGAACCGGTCCAGCGCCTCGCGGTCGGCCCGGGTGTCGGCCAGGATCATCTTCAGCGCGACGGGCCGGCCGAGCCCCGCCTGGCGCGCCCGGTACACCACCCCCATGCTGCCGCGGCCGAGCTCCTCCAGCCCCTCGTACCCGGGCACCGCGACCGGACCCGCGTCCCGACCGACGACCGGGCCGGGCGACACGGTCCGGGCGTGGAAGCGGACCGTGTCGTCGTGGTCGTCGGGGCTCTGGACCAGAGCGGGGGCGAGTAACGGAGTGGCTTCAGGTTCGGTCATTGGGCGACACGGGCGCGTGGCGGGGAGGACCGGGCGACGAGCGGCACCGGCAGGGGCGGGCGGGCGGGCGCGGGCCACGCCCGTCGCGCGGTGTTCAGTCGGCAGCCGGCCGACGTGGTAATGGATCAGGGTGCGACGATGTTTACTTCGCGGCCGAAACGCGAGCAACCCAGTCGCGGGTGAATAAGCCGATAAAGATGTCAGCTTTCGGGCACCGCGAAGGAATTACCCGCCGGCGCGAAAACCTGCCGTACCCGCCTCGGGTGCTCGGGGCGCCGCCACTGCTCAAGGCCGTCCGTGCCCGCACCCCTCGGTGCAAATTCTTTCGCCCGTTCCACCAGGATCCCGCGCCGCGGCGATGGCGGCCCTGCGGGGGCTGGCCGAGACCGTCGGCCACTTCCACCGCATGGACCCGGCGATCGTCCACCGCGACCTGAAGCCGTCGAACATCCTGGTGGACGCGGCGACCGGCCGGCTGAAGGTCGGCGACTTCGGCATCGGGGCGGTGTCGGCCCGTCGGCTGTTGGACGGGGAGACGAACGGGACCGCGAACCGGGCGGGGCGGTTCACCGCCGTGCGGGGGTCGTACACGCTGCTGTACGCCTCGCCGCAGCAGCGGGCCGGGTCGAAGCTGCTCGACCCGCGGGACGACGTTCATGCGCTGGGGGTGATCGCGTGCCAGATGGTGACCGGCCGGCTGGACCTGGGTGCCGGCCCCGACTTCGCCGACGACCTGCGCGACCACGGGGCGTCGGAGGGGTTGGTGGCGCTGCTGGGTCGGTGCGTGGCGCAGAAGGACGACCGCCGCCCGAAGGACGCGGCCGAGCTGGCGGAGGCGCTGGCGGCGCTGGGGGGGACGACCGAGGAGCCGCCCTACGCGGAAGCGGTGGAGGAAGCGGCGGTCCCGGCGGCGAAGCTTGTACCACCGACGACGCCCCCGGCGGCTGTGACGAAGCGGCCGAACACGACGCTGCCGCCGCTGCCTCCGGGCTTGTCGCAGGGCGTTGAAGGGGCTGTGGTCCTCCACACCCACACCGGGCACACGCAAGCCGTCATCGGCGTGGCGTTCGGCCCGGACGGGCGGGTGGCAACCACCGCTAGCACTGATAAGACGGCCATACTGTGGCTCCTTCTCCGCGAAGGGGAAAAGGCCGACTGGTCCGCCGGCGCGGTGACCCTGCCTCCGAAGCCGGTCGTCACGGTGGTCCGTTACCGGCGAGAACTTCGACTGGCTGTTCCTCACCCTCGCCGCGAAGGAACTGCCGGCCGGCACCCGCGTCACCGCCCCGCGCGGCGACCACGGCCGTCGCGGACGGCACCACCGCCGAGGGCCGCGTCGGCTTCGCGGTCGATCCCGACGGCAAGCCGGGGCCGGCGACGTTCGAGTTGCGCGTCGAGTCGGCCGACGGCCGCACCTTCGCCGTCGAGACCGTTGAGCTGACCATCGGCTGACGCCGCATCACGGAACGAGTTGAGCAGAAGCCTCACGCCGGGGGGGTGCCGGCGTGGTCACGGGTTCAGGCCGCGCACGTCGAAGGCGTGAATCCCGCCGTTCGGGTACGTCGCCACGATCAGCACCGACCCGTCGGCCGACAACGCCGGGTAGGCGAACGTGCCGCCCACCGGGAACCGTCCGAGCGGCGCACCGCTCCGGGAGCCGGCGACGTACGCCACGAACCCGTCCTTCTCGCCCACCGTCCACGCCGCCCGCCGGCCGTCGGCCGACACGCACACCGGGTGCTGCTGTTCGACGCCGGCGGGAACGCCCGGATCACCGCCCCGGTCTTGCCGTCCACAGTCAGCGGCCGCAGCCCGCTGCCGCGCGGGCCGTAGTACGCCAGCACCGCCCCGACGGCCGACATCCCCAGCACCTCGTGCCGCCACAACGCCGGGCGGCCCAGGCCGAACTCGCCGTCGAGCTCGCCACCCGGCAACTTGAACCACCGACCCCGGCCGCCGTCTCGGCCACCAGCGCCCGCTCCGGGGCAACGCCCTGGGACGGGCTCGAAGCCGTGTTCGGCCGGAGGAGCCCGTCGTGACCGCCGCCCGGCACGGGGGATGCGGGCGAGGGGGACGCCCGGAGTGACCGGGCACCCCCGGAGCCCGTTTATGCGCGTTCTCGTCCCCCTCCTCGGGCTGGCCCTCCTCGCCGCCCAGCCGCCGGCCGCGCCGCTCCCGCCCCCGTTCGCCACCCCGTCCGTCACCAAGCACCCGAAGGTCATCGGCTGGCCCGAGGGGAAGACCCCCAAGGCGCCCCCCGGCTTCGCCGTCACCCTCTACGCCGACGGGTTCGACAGCCCCCGCTGGCTCCACGTCCTCCCCAACGGCGA
>DASPHQ010000105.1:0-9340 GCA_035629595.1 Urbifossiella sp.
GACCCTCCAGGACGTGACGGCCGTGATCCTGTCGAGTTGGTCGGGAACGCTCGTCCTCGACGGCGGGGCGGTGGAGGTGGGCGGGGCGGCCGCCGGGTCGTTCACGATCGACGGCGGGCGGATGGCGTGGAGGAGCACCGGCAACCCGGGCGCCACACTGGCGGTCGGCAGCGGCGGGGTGCTCGACCTGACGCAGGCGCCGGCGACGCTCACCTTCGGCGGCACGATCCAGGCCTACGCCGGGTGCGTGATCAACGACTCGGCGGGGCGGGGCGGGAACCCGGTGGTCAAGACGGTGCGATGCACCCTGCAGGAGATCGACTGGCGGACGCCGAACGACAAGACGTACACGCCGAGCTAGCCCGCCCGCCAGCGAGCATCGCATTCGCCTTGTCCGGCACCAGTCGGATCAATCCTGTGGCGTGCTCATAGCCATGGTCTTATCCACAAAGAGTCATTGCCCTGTTTATTCGGTTGCTTCCACCTCGCCGGCGCGTTACTTTGACCAACTCTTGGGGGTTCAGCATGACCGGCGGGCGACTGCGAACTCGCGGCACCTGTCGAATGAAACACTGATTCGGCGGCGCACAAATGTTCGCGTACTTGCCTGGGATCGGTCCCCGAGAGGTGTTGATTGTTGCCGTCGTACTTGCAGCCGTTCACTGGTTGTGGCGGAATAGAGCCACGTTGCTAACCCCTCCATTCGGATGGCGAATTGTCGGGACGGGGTTTGTGATCATGGCCGTTTCGTGCGTGATATGGCTCGAGCAAAGCGAAGCCGCGGAAGGCATGCTGAGCCAAGGGTTCAGCAGAATGGCTACGGCTCAAGCACAGTACGTAGATTTAAAGAGTCTGTCAGACGACCAAGTGAGAACAATGAGCGACGCACAGGCCGCTGGGCGGGTCATGCGGTACGCTCTGTTAGGATTCGTTGTTGGGTTCTTCGTCACCCAGTGCGGGGTTGTGAAACTCTTCCTTGAGAAGCAAGCGGTATTTGAGCAGCACATCGGGCAACAGCTAAACATCCAGGACTCCAAAATCGAGGGGGCCGTTCAGATGGCAAGGGATACTTTTTCCGCGGGGCAGGCTGGAGCGATGGGTCCGGGAGCACACGCTCATGACATGACCTTCCAGCAAGGCTCGGGTCAGTCAGCCGAGCAAATCAACCTGCCCGCCCTGGTCAAAGAGTTGGCGATCCTGCGACGCGAACTCATGGGCAAGGCCCAGACCGCCGAGGAATGCACGGCTGTCGGGGACGTGGCCGCGGCCGAGACCGCCGCTGGGAAGGGCGACGGCGAGTCGGCACTGCAGCGGTTGAAGTCGGCAGGCGAGTGGGTTCTTAACATGGCCGTCCAGAAGGGACTCGATGTAGCAGCGGCAGCGATCAAGGGGTCGCTGGCCTCGTGATTGTCATCAGCACGTATCACTATCGCTGCCACAGTCCGAAGCCAGCGATGGCCTCCGCCTACCGCGGCCGCGCGGGGTCCACGGCGAACGGCGCCGCCCCACCGCTGGCCGCCCCGACCCGCGGCCGCATGTCCACGGCGTAGCTCAGCACGTCCACGAGGTCGTCGTGGGCGTCCTCCTTCGTGCCCGCGAACTGAAGCAGCTCGTTCAGCACGTCGTCGAGGGGGAAGCCCGGGACGGCGACCGGGTCGGGGAGCCACAGCGACCCGGCTTCGGCCAGGATGAGCGCGCCCTGGGCGTGGGCGAGCTTGTCCAGCCCCTTCGGGTCCAGCGGGATCGCGGCCAGGTGCTGCCGCTGGGCGAACTGGAACAGCGCCCGGTTCGACGCCACGGCCTCCACCCCGATGCTCTTGAACTTGTGCCGCGCGTACACCTCCTCCAGTAACTTCGGTTGGTCGGGGATTTCGAGCCGCCGGGCGACACAGTCGAGCCAGAGGAGGTCGCCGCGCGGGCTGTTCGCCCACACGCCGACGGCGGTCCGGTCGGCCGTCCGCTTCGCCGAGGCGGCGCCGTCAGCCGTTGCGAAGCGCGGGGTGCCGGTGAGCTTGAACCGGTACGCGCCGCGCTCGTCCTCGAGGACGACGAAGTCCGGGCTCGACGGGTCGCGCCGCCACCGCCGCTTGAGCCACGCCGCCTTGAACCGGTAGCCCTCCTTGCTCATAGGGTCTTGCTGGTGCTTGGCCCGGTACCCGGCCGTGCCGAGCCGCTTCACCGCGGCGGCCTTCAGCGCGGGGCCGAACTGGTCCGGCCGCAGGAACTCGCCCTCTGCCTTGCGGGGGTCCGTCCACCCGGTCGTCATCGTCCGCCGGCGTGACGGCTCGAACTCCTCCGGGATGCACAGTTCCTCGAACTCGCCGGTCTCGCGGACGTGCCCGAGGAGGTCGTCCTTGTGCGTCCGCTGGCCGATCAGCACGCGGCGGCCGGTCTTGAAGTCGATGACGCGGTCGTAGATGGCCTGGTCCCACCGGTTGTTGATCTGGTTGCGGTTCGCCTCGCCCTGCACCTTCTCGGCGTCGTTGGCGTCGTCCACGCAGATGATGTCGCCCTTCTTCCCCGTCGCCGTGGCGAACATGCTCATGCTCTGCCGGTGGCCGGCCCGCTCGTTCTCGTACCACGTTTTCGTGTTCTGGTCGGTCGTGATCTTCACCGCGTCCGGGTAGTGGAGCCGATACCACTCCGATTCGAGCAGCCGGCGGCAGGCCATGCTCTCGCGGGTCGCCAGCTCGTCCGAGTTGCTGAAGAACAGCCAGCGGCATTCCGCCCACCGGTTCGGGAGCCACGTCCACGCGGGCCAGAACACGCCCACGGTGCGGCTCTTGGTGCAGCCGGGCGGGATGGTGATGAGCAGGTTGTTGAGCTGCCCCGCGGTGACGGCTTCGAGGTGCTCGCAAATGGCGTCGAGGTGCCAGCCCCATACCAGCGCCCGGCCGGGCTCGACCTGGTGCCACGCCGCGCGGAGAAAGTCACTCAGCCGGTGCCGGCCCCTCTCCGCCAGCCGGCGGTTCCGCTCCGTCTCCAGCCGCTCCATCTCCTTCGCCGCCGTCAGCCGCTGACGCCTCCCGCGCTCGCTCAGCAGCCGCTGCAAGTCGGGCGTCGAGCTCGGCGTCGGAAAGGCCGCGGAGGTCGGCATCGGAATCCACCACGTCCCGGTTGATGGTCGTCGGCTTGTTCCGCAGCAGTTGCATCTTGTCGATGGCGATGGCGAGGGAGGTCGCCGTCTGCTGCAACGACGCGGTCTCGACCTTCCCCGGAAGCGCGTCGGCCAGTTGCCACGCGATTTCCTCCAGCCGGTCGGCGAGCGGCCCCTTTTTTAGGGCGCTCATCTGCGCGGCTTCGGGGTGCCGGTGACCCTCCGCCCACTGGCGGAGCGTCGTCTCGGCGATGCCGAGTTGCTTCGCGGTCGGCTTCACCTTCCCGCCGTTCGCGGCGAGGGCGGCGAGGGCGGACGCCCGCTCGTCGTCGGAGTACCGGCGGCGGGGTTTGCGGCGGGCTGGCATGGTACGAGCCTACCCGGTACGGCGGGCGTCACACGGGGCGGAGGAATTCCGTTGCGGCCGCGGCCGCTCGGCCGTACCTTCTCGGTGGGTGTGTCGTCCCGGGGAACGACGCCGTGGTCTTTGGCAAGTCGGTGGCGGGGGTGTGTGGGCCGCGGAGCGGCCATTGAATCAGCTTCTTCGAGCCGTCCTCGTCCTGCAGGATGTCCGTTACAACGATGTGGGCCGCGGTGCGGCCATTGAAACACCATTACGACGAGGAAGGTGCCCACGATCATGCCGAACAGGTCGCAACGGGCTGGGCCGCGGAGCGGCCATTGAAACTCCGAGACCCAGACGCCCTTGTGGTGGGCCGTCGCAACAAGTTGGGCCGCGGAGCGGCCATTGAAACCTCGTCCCGCAGGGGGAAGAAGTCCTTCACGAGCTGTCGCAGAGGTGTGGGCCGCGGAGCGGCCATTGAAACGTGTGCCCCGGGAGCGCCTGGTGGAACTCGACCTGCGCCATCGCAGGGGAGAAGTGGAAACGGGTTGCAGACGGGTGGGCCGCGGAGCGGCCATTGAAACGAGCAGGGGCAGTTGCCGTAACCGCACCACGGGAGGGTTGCAGTGGGTTGGGCCGCGGAGCGGCCATTGAAACGTTGTCGCGTAGCCGATCGCCGCCATCTGATCGTCGGGGTCGCAGTGGGCTGGGCCGCGAAGCAGCCGTTAAATGCCGCCGGCCGGCCCGATTGGGCCGGCCGGTTTGCTTTCGCCCACCCGTTCTGGCGGGTGGGCTTCGTGAATCACCGACGGGTCACTGCTTCCACGGCTGCACCGCGTTCTCGAACCGCATCGCCTTCTTCCGGTACACCACCGCCACGTCGCCCGTCGGGCCGTTTCGGTTCTTGTCCACCAGCAGCTCGACGGCGACGCACGGGGCCGGGGCGATGACCGTGAACGCGCCGTCGTCGAGGTCCGGCTCGTCGGGCTCGGGGTGGTGGATGAGGATGACCTTGTCGGCGTCCTGCTCCAGGTTCCCGCCTTCGCGCAGGTTCGACATCTTCGGCCGCTGGCCGGGCTTCTCCTCCGCCGCCCGGTTCAGCTGGGCCAGGGCGAGGATCGGGATGTTCGCGGCCCGGGCCGTGGCCTTGAGGGAGCGGCTGATCTCGGCGATCTGCTCCACGCGGTTCGCCCGTGGGTTCGTCGGGCTGATGAGCTGGATGTAGTCCACCACCGCGAACCGCACGCCCTTCCGCCGCACCGCCCGGCGGATCACGGACGCCAGTTCCGCCGGGGTCGGGCCGGGGCGGTCGTAGATGTACAGCGGGGCCGCGCCGGGGACCGGGACCGCCGCCCGGGCCAGGTCCTCGGCGTCGTAGGACGAGACGCGGCGGGTGCCGGTGAAGGACTGCATCGGCACCCCGGACATCATCGTAAGCCGGCGGTCGGCGATCGACTGGCCGCTCATCTCCAGCGACGCCATCAGCGCCGGGACGCCGCCGCGGGCCACGTTCGCCGCGAACGTCAGCCCGAGCGCCGTCTTGCCCTTCGACGGGCGGGCGCCGGCGACGATCAGCTCGCCGGGGGCCATGCCGCAGAGGACCGCGTCGAGGTCCGTCAGCCCCGTCAGCAGCCCCTCCGGCTCGCCGCCGGCGGCGATGATCTCGAGGCGGCGCCGGATCAGGTCCATGTCCGTGACCAGTTCGCCGACGGCCCCGAGCTCCGACACCTCGGCGAACAGGGACTCGGCCCGCGCCGCCACCTCCTCGGCCGGGTGCGACTGCTCGGCCGCCATCCCCATCACCTCCGTCGCGGCCTCCATCACGCGGCGGTAGACGGCGAAGCTCCGCACCTGCCGGGCGTGGCCGGGGGCCGACTCGGTGCTGAACTCGCCGTCCCGGCAGGCGACGAGGTAGCGGTAGTCCTCGCCCTTCTCGACCCCCCGGCCCGCGGCCTTCAGCCGGCCGTGGATCGCCACCGGGTCGCCGGGGGCGCCGGCCGCCCGCGCCGCCTCGATCGCGGCGAAGATGTGGCGGTGGTTCTCGAAGTAGAGGTGGTCCCCGCCGACCACCTCCCGCACGTCGTCGTACAGGTCCGGGTCGCGCAGGAGGCACCCGATCAGGATCTGCTCCGAACGGCGGTCGTACGGCGCCTTCGGCTCGGTCGCGTCGGCCATGGTCAGCGGTCTCCGGGGGGTGCGGACGAGGCGGGGCCAGGGGTCGGCAGCGGGTCGCGGCGGGCCATCTCGGCCTCGACATCGGCGGCGGTGCGGACCGGCCGCGGCGCCGCCTTCGGCTTGCCGGCCCGCAAGCGGCTGATGTTCTTCTGGAGTTCGGGAACGGTAGGTCGGGCGCGGCCGTCCTTCGCCGCCCACGGGCACAGCTCGTGGAAGCGGCGGGCGAACTCGCGGACCTCGGCGGGGGTGTAGGGCGTCGCGGCCTTCGCCAGCGCGGCCGCGACCTTGCCCACGATCGAGCCGTTCAGCGAGGGATCGGAGCCGGTGACCTCGGCCACGGCGTCGAACAGGTCGTTGCGCGGCCGTGGCTCCGCCGGCAGGTTCCGTTTCTTCCCCCTCGAAGGCGACTCACCCTCTCGCGGCGGAGCCGCCGCCGCAAGGGTATTAGGGTCAGGGTCAGGGTCAGGGTTGGAGGAGCGCCGTTTCGATTCCGCCGTGATTCCGCCGTGGTTAACGGTTCGAGTGTCGTTTTCGTTAATCGAACCTCCGCGGCCTTCCAGTTCGGTTAACGGTTCGGTTAACGGTTCGGTTCCGCTGGCGTTAACTGAATCGGGCTCCGATTCGAGCGGCGAGTCGGCCGGATCTTCGCCCAGCGCGGTGTCGTCCTTCACCCCCTTCAGTCCGGCCGGGATGACGACGTGGTAGGTGGCGGGCCGGCGGTTGCCCCCCGGCGTGTAGGTGAGCCACCCGGCCTCGACGCACCGGGTGCGCACTCGGATGAGGGCGGGGGCGGACCCGATGCCCGCCACCCCCATGAGTTGGTGATTCCAGAAGTTGACCGGGCCGCGGTAGTGCCTGGCGTCCTCGGTCATAACGATTACGGTGAGGAGCCAACAAGCGTCCGTACCGAGCTCGTTGGCGAGCGTCGTTTTCGCCATGAGCCGACAGAACTTGTACGCGAAGTTCTTGGGCCGCTTCGGGTACTTCGGTGTCACCACAACCACGGCCGTCCCCCGCCGGCAACCGCCGGTCTGCGTGTTCAGTTGATCCGCTCCAGCCACCGCCGCGACTCCGCGGGCGTCAGGCGGCCCAGGTCCGGGTAGCCGTCGTCCCGCCACGCCGCCGGCAGCGCGTCCGGGTCGTCCGCCGGGCCGGTGCCGGCGGAACGGCCGGTCTCAAACGCCCGGCCGTTCCAGACGATCCGCGGCGGAACCCGCCGGGGGCGGGCCTTGATGATCCCTTTCGCCACCGCCGCCCGGGCCGCCGCCGCGAAGTCCCCGCGGTAGAACAGCCGGGCGAACGCGCCGAACATGTCGTAACACTTCAGGGCTTCGAGCCCCGGGATCGAGCCGCTGAACACGTACAAGGCGTCCGTGCCGTCCTTCGCCTTGTAGTACCCGACGGTCACGCCAATCGAGCTGTCGCGCTTCCCCGGCCGGCAGTAGCGGTAGGAGCCGCGGTCGCCCCGCGCGGGGCTGCTCGGCGAGAACCCCGCCGGCTGCAGGACGTGGTCCCACCAGTTCGCGGAGAGGTTGAAGCTCTCGTCCCGCGGGATGTTCGACGGAACGGCGTCGGACCAGTTCGGCCGCTCCGGGTGTTCCTCGTCGGCCAGTCCGCCGGGGCGCATCGCCTCGATGAGCCAGCCCGGCATCGGGGCCGGCTCCAGGTCCGCTGGCGACCGCCCCTCCACCCAGGCGTACACCCGGCCCGGCGGGATGCCCTTCTCCACGTCGCCGGGGTGGACGCTGGGCGGCATGACGCACTGAGCGCCCTTGCTCTGGAACCGCAGCGCCTCCTTGCCGTACTCGTCCTTCAGCGTCGCCACCGTTTTCGGCTCGAACTCCAACAACTCCGGGATCGCGTACAGGAGCCGCGAGCCCTTGCCGGTCGTCATCTCGCAGGTGTCCGGCAGGTCGCCCGCGGACATGTCGAGCAGCATCCGGGAGCCGGCGTCGGAGTCGTTGTCGATCGCCACCAGCATCGACCGGCACCCGAGGTACACGCCGACGTTGCTATCCGGCTGGTGCCGCCACCACCCGCGGATCGTGTCCGCGTCGCTGCTGTTGTTCTCCTGCCACCGGGTCAGCCACGGCTTCTTCTGCCGCGGGGTACAGGGCACCACGCACCACCCGCGGGAGGCGAAGTCGAGCGCGGCGGCGAGGTACGGGTTACTCATGCTACCTCCCACAGATCCTCGCGCTCGGCCCGCGCCGCCTCGATCTCCGCGCAGTACCGGCAGTGGGCATGTTCCAGCGCCTTCGCGTACGCCGCGTCGTCGAAGAACCGGGTGCGGGCCTCGTCCACCGCGGCGGCCCGGGGGTCGGTCGCCGGCAGCACCACCCACACGGGCGTGAACGCGGCGTCCCACGCGAACGGGTCGAGGGCCAGGAAGTCCGCCTCGGGCGGCACGGGCCGGCCGTCGGCGAGGAAGTACGCGAACCAGTCCACCTCGACGCCGGCGTCCCGGAGGAGGGCCATCACCGCGTCAGCTTCGGCGTCGCTCATGCCCGCGTCCCCCGCGGGGTGAACGGGCCGAGGGCCGCCGTCGCCGCCGCACGGGTCCGCAATACCGCGGCGTTCACCATGCGGGTCGCCACCTCGGTGATCGGCCCGGCCGGCGGCGGCGGCACCCCCTCCTCGATCCAGGCCAGCTCGGCACAGCCGAGGGTGCCGTTCAGCTGCGGGTTGGCCGACGGGATCAGGTCGAGGTACGCGGCGAAGCCGATCGTCAGCAACCGGCGGGCGAAGGCCCGCACCTCAACAATCTGCTCGAGCTCCCGCTCATCATCGTCGAACCCGTCGATCATGGCGACGATGTTCGAGACGGTGCCGGCCTCGCGGGCCGCCTTCATCAGCCGCATCTCGTCCAGCAGGTCGGCGTTCGACTGGCACAGGTGCAGGTTCAACATCATCACGGCCGGCGGCGTGGCGTTCATCGTGGTTCTCGTGGGTTACTCGGGGCTCGGGCCGATGGCGGCGTCGGCGACGGCGTTCTGCTGGTCGAGCATCGCCCGCCAGTCGGCGAGGACGGTGCGGGCGTACTTCCGGTCGCGGTTCATCCGCTTGGCGAGGTTCGGCCCGAGTTTGCCCTCGCCGCACATCCAGATCTCGAACGCGCCCCACGTGCCGGTGAGGCCGGGCGTGGCGACGGCGAGCGTGGTGGTCGGGTCGAGGTAGGAGCCGAACCCCAGCGTCATCAGTCGCCGGCAGAGCCCCCGCACTTCGGGCACGTCGAACAGCTCGCGCGGGTCGTCGCCGAACCCGCTGACGACACACACCACGTTGCTGTAACTGTGGTCTGTGCGGACCTGCCGCATCACTCGCATCTTGTCGAGGATGTCGTCGTTCGTGGCTCGCAGGACGAGCTCGACGACCATCAGGCCGGGGGCGCCGTTCATCGCGTCTGGCCCTCGCCGAAGGCGGTCAGTTGCTCGCCCCGCCGCACCTCGTCCTGCATCCGGCAGAGGGCGGCCCGCCAGTACGCCTCGCGCAGCTTGCTCAGGTGGTGCTCGTGGTCGCCCACCGGCCGCTTCGTGGCGACCGGCACGGCGTCGCAGATGAGGGCCGGCAGCACCGCCGTGGCGCAGCCGCCGCACACCTCCACCGTCGCGCCGATCCCCCGCCAGACGGCGTCGGCCCGCTCGCCGCAGGCGAAGCAGGTGCCCGGCTCGTCGAGCTCGGGGTGTCGGTCATTCGTTCGGTATCGCATCGCGTCTCCGTGTTGA
>DASPHQ010000106.1:0-5986 GCA_035629595.1 Urbifossiella sp.
GTTGTTGCCGGTCGTCGGCCGCAGCGCGCCGGGCGCCTGGTACGGCAGGAACGACCCGCGGAGGTTGCCGTTGTTCTGGGCGCGGACCGGGGACACGAGGCCGGTCAGCGGGACGAGCGACGCCAGGCCGAGCCCGCACGCCAGGTAGCCGAACGGTCGGTGGAGCCAACGGATCATGGCGGAGTCCTCGGGGGGTGCGCAGGGGAAACCGGCCCCCCGGGCTGGGCGGTCCGTGTCATCCAGGGTACCCATTCCCCGGGCGGATGCAACCGCGGGGTCGGGGGCCGGGCACACCGCCGGGCCGGGTTCCGTCCCCGCGGGACGGGGGTAGGGGTTACGCCGGCCGGTGAAACGTCCACCCGGGCCGGGCGTCATCCGTACAACGGCGGGGGGCGCCTGGGGTTGGCGCAGCCGGCAAAAATACCCGTCCGCCCGGACCGAATCCCCCTCCAGCGCTCGCCCCGAGGGTTCCCCATGCCTCGACTCGCACCGCGGATCGTCCTGCCGCTCGCGGCCGTCGCCGCCGGCCTGCTCCTCCTCCCCGCCGCCGCCCAGCCGCCGCTCCCGCCCGGCTCGCCGCTGCGGTACGTCCCGGCCGACGCCGGCCTCTTCGTCCACGCCGACGCGGCCGCTCTGTGGAGCAGCCCCGCCGGCGAGGCCGCCCGCAAGGCCGCCCCGAAAGAGATCGACGAGCTCGCCGCGAAGGCCAAGCTGCTGTTCGGCGTCACGCCGGATCAGCTCAAGAGCGTCACCGTGTTCTGGCCGAAGGCCGCGAACCTCGGCGACATCAGCCGGGCCGGTGTCGTGCTCACCTTCAAGGCGCCCTACGACCAGGCGGCGATGAAGGCCGGGGTCGCCAAGAGCGTCCCGGAGGGGGCGGCGCTGCAGTTCATCGCGAAGGACGCCACCACCGCGATCCTCCTGGTCGGCGGCCTCGAACCGACCTTCGCCGCCCCGCGCCCCGCCGCCGAGACCGGCCCGCTGACGCCGTACCTGCGCGAGGCCGCGGCCGGCGGGCACGCCGTCGCCGCGGGGGTGACGATGGCGAACCTGCCGCCCGAGATCCGCGGCGACCTGCCGCCGGACGTGCAGGGGTTCAAGGCGCTCTTCGACGCCGACGCCGCGGCCGCGTTCGTGAGCTTCGGGAAGGAACTGGCGGTCGAGGTGCGGGTGAAGAGCGGCACCGCGACGAAGGCGGCCGCGTCGCTGAAGGCGCTGACACTGGTGGTGTCGCTGGCCCGCGGGGAGTTGGAGAAGATTCCGGCGAAGGAGCTCGCCGACCCCGCGACGAAGAACATGACCGCGATCCTCACGGCCGTCAAGGGCGGGCTGAAGGACGCGAAGTTCTCGACGACCGGCACCGAGACGCGCGCCCGGGTGGCGGTGGCGGCCGACCAGCCGTGGGCCGGCGCCGTGGCCGAGGCGACGGACAAGATCAAGGCCGCCGCGGCCCGGCAGGTGTCGTTCAACAACCTCAAGCAGATCGCCATCGCGCTGCACGCCTACCACGACGTGACGGGGAGCCTGCCGCCGGCCGCGGTCGTGGACAAGGCCGGCCGGCCGCTCCTGAGCTGGCGCGTCCTCATCCTCCCGTACGTCGAGCAGGGGCCGCTCTACAACCAGTTCAAGCTCGACGAGGCGTGGGACGGGCCGACCAACAAGAAGCTGCTGGACAAGATGCCGCGCGTGTACGCGCTGCCGGCGCAGATCGCCAGCAAGGCCAAGGCGACCGAGACGCACTACCAGGCGTTCGTCGGCAAGGGCGCGGCGTTCGACCTGCTCAAGGGGCCGCGGCTGGTCGACTTCAACGACGGCACGTCGAACACGCTGGTGGTCGCGACCGCGGCGACGCCGGTGCCGTGGACGAAGCCCGACGACATCGCCTTCGACCCGGCCGCGGACATGACGACGAAGCTCGGCTACTTCCCCGACGTGGCCCACGCGGCGATGGGCGACGGGTCGGTGCGGGCGCTGCGCAAGACGCTCGACCGCAAGACGCTGGCCGCGCTCATCACCCGCGGCGGCGGCGAGGTCATCAACGACCCGGACTTCTAACGGACGCGGGGCGAGCGGCCCCCGTGAGGGGGCTGTTCGTGAGCCCCTCGAACGTGACACGAGGGTCCACGAACAGCCCCCTCACGGGGGCCGCTCGCCCCTCCTACTTCCCCCCTCGGAGATTCCCCATGACCCCGACGACGGTTCAGCGATTGGCCCGGCGGGCGGCGGCGGCGGCCGTCGCCCTGGCCGCGGCCGCGTACGTGTTCAGCCCCGCGCCCGAGGCCGCGGCCCAGCCGGGCGGCGCCGCCCCGGAGCTCGCCCTCGTCCCGGCCGACGCCGCCGGGTTCGTCCACGTCCGCGCCGCCGACATCTGGAAGAGCGACGTGTTCGCCGAGATCCGCAAGACGTGGGAGCGCGCCGGCGCCAAGGCCGTCGCCGACCTCGACGCGCAGTTCGTCCCGGCCCCGTCGTCGATGGCCCGCGCCACCGGGTTCGTGATCATGTCGGCCGAGAAGGGGCCGCAGCCGGTCGGCATCCTCAGCTTCTCCGCGCCGTTCAACCCGGCCGACGTGGCCAAGACGTACCTCCCCAACGGCCGCGCCCGCAAGACCGGCGGCAAGACGATCTACACGTCGCCCGGCGGCGACAACGTCGCCCTGTACATGCCGGACAACCAGACCATCGTGGTCGCCGAGAAGGAGACGATGGCCGAGTACCTGTCGCGGCCGGTGGCGAAGGACGGCCCGCTGGCCGCGGCGCTGACTCTCGCCCGCGGCGGCAAGGCGATCGTGGCCGCGGCGAACGTGTCGGCGCTGCCGATCCCGCCCGGGGCGCTCGGCGACCTGCCGCCGTCGGTGCAGCCGATCCTGAAGGCCGACACGGTGGTGGTGACGCTCGACCTCGGGAAGGACGCCGTCCTGTCGGTGAAGGCCGGGTACAAGGACGACGCCGCCGCGACCGCCGCCCACGCCGCGGTGCGCGACCTGGTGAAGCTCGGCCGGGCCGAGATCGCCAAGGCGAAGGCCGAGATGGAGAAGAAGCTGAACAGCCCCGACGCCGACCTGCCGCGGAAGGCGGAGGACCTGCCGGAGGCGATCGCGTCGGTGTTCGCCCTCGGCGCCCTCGGCCGGGCCGACGACTTCCTCGCCGACGCGAAGCTGGTGACGCGCACCGGCAACGACCTGTCGGTGAGCGTGACGGTGCCGAAGGAGTTCACCGGGATCGGCGCCGTCGGCGCCGTCGGGCTCGGGTTCGCGCTGCCGGCGTTCCAGAAGGTCCGCGAGGCGTCCGGCCGGATGAGCAGCTCGAACAACCTGAAGCAGATCGGCCTGGCGATCCACAACTACCACGACGCGAACAACAAGTTCCCGGCCGACGTCAAGGACAAGACCGGGAAGGCGATCCTGAGCTGGCGCGTCGAGATCCTGCCGTACATCGAGCAGGAGGCGCTGTACCGGCAGATCAAGCTCGACGAGCCGTGGGACGGGCCGACCAACAAGAACGTGGCGAAGGCGCAGATCAAGACGTTCATGAGCCCGAACGCGACGAACGTGCAGGTCGAGGGCGGGTACGGGGTGTCGCACTACCGCGGCGTCAAGGGCAAGGGCATGGCGTTCGACCCGACGGCGCGGCAGTTGCGGTTCGCCGACTTCACCGACGGCACGTCGAACACGATCATGGTGGTGGAGAGCGCCGACCCGGTGGCGTGGATGAAGCCGGACGACCTGACGGTGCCGGAGAAGGGGGCGATCCCGCGGCTCGAGGCGCCGGGCCGGCCGGGGTTCAACGCGCTGTTCGCCGACGGCTCGGTGCGCTGGATGAACCGCGCCGGGCTCAACGACAACGACCTGCGGGCGTTCTTCACCCGCAACGGCGGTGAGGTAGTTCGGCCGTAGGCCGGCGAGGAAGGCGAGAAGCCCGGGGGCATCAGTCGCCCCCGGGCGTTTTCGTTGGTAGCCGCAGGCTTCAGCCTGCGCTCAGCTGAGCGCAGGCTGAAGCCTGCGGCTGCCCGCTTATTCACGGGCGCTGGTTGCGTGACTCGCACGCAGGGGTTACCATCAGCAGACTGGTCCTACCCGCTCAACGAGAGGAGGACCTTACGCGGACTCACGAGGTGTCAGATGCCAAGGCCCGCCTTGTGCGTTCTGTTCGCAGCGGCGCTGGCAGCCGGTGCGCAACCGCCTGCTGCTGAGGCACCTGCCGTCAAGCTGCTCAAAGCATCAGGCGCAGGAGAGTCGCGGAGAACCAAGCAGCTCGCCTACTCGCCCGACGGCAAAACGCTGCTCGCCTTCCAGGTAGTCTCCACCCTCGAAGGGCCGAACCGGGAACTGCTCGCGTACGACGTGTCGTCGGGGACAACCCGCACCCTGGAAGCCCTGACCAAAACTGACAACGGTGTTCGGCAGGCCGGCCCAGTTAGCACTGCGCGGACGCTTGCATTTCACCCCAACGGCAAGTTCCTGTGGGTCGGCGACAACACCGGGATCGTCGTCTACGACTGGCCCGTCATGACCGTTTCGCGTCGCATCCCGACTTCTTACTTCGCGCAGACGTTGACGTTCACAGCCGAAGGCAAAACAGCGGTCGTTGGGTGGGGGGTGGGTGACTACGGAGTGGATCTCCTGGACGCGGAGTCGGGTCGCCAAAGGGCATCGGTCAAGTACACGGATGAGAAGCTGCGCCCGCATTTTGGGGGTTCGCCTCGTCTCCCCGTCGAACGGGTTTCCCTGATGCCGGACGGGGAGACTCTCGCGGCACTCGTCCATGATCGGCAAGGGGCGGCCAAGATCGAGTTTCGGAACGTTGCGACCGGGCAGCCGTCACAATGGCTCAAGACGATCTCACTGGACGGGCCGCGGTACTTTCACTTGGCGGTTTCGAAGGACGGAAAGCATTTAGCAGTCTGTGGGGGGATGTTCAACCCTGTGAATCGTGGGCACTCCGGCTGGCTAGAGGTGTGGGGAGTGGACGGAGTTCGATCGACTTCTGAAGTGCCCAAGTCCGGTGAGGACGGTTCCTATCCTACCCACGTCGAATTCCGACCAGACGGCAAGCGGCTCGCGGTGATCGACCGTAGTAGCATCGGCCTGATCGATTACGCCGTCTGGAAGAAGCGCGATGACCCAACACAGAGGTCATCGGAGATGATTCATCTACGTCGGCGGCGAAGTTCACGCCATCGGATTTGGCGGTAACTCTCAATTCTTGGCTGTCTCTACGACATTGGGATCGGTCGGCACCCTGAGGTCAGTACTGGTCCACGGCCCGTTGAGTGCCATGGAAGCCAAAGGCCGGTTTCTTTCCCAGGAGATTAACCGACTGCGCTAGGACGATAGCCTCTTTCGGCGTCACCGCCCCTCACGGCTGTCGAGGAACGCGAACACGACGCGGATGGCGTCGTACGGCACCTCCTCGTTCAGCGCCAGGTACGCCGGCTTCAGCCGGGCCGTGCCGCACGTCTCGGCCGCCGCCGCCACTCGCTCGCACACGTCCTCCGGCACCCACGCGAAAATGGTCGCCGGCTTTTCCGCCCGGATGAACTCCGTCAGGTAGTCCACGACCACGCCGCGCGTCAGGTCCACCTTCGCCGCCACGTAGTCGATGTGCGCCTCGCCGCGGAACAGCTCGAACACCTTGTCGCGCCGCGCCGACGGCTTGTGCGCGGGCTTCGCCGGCACCAGCCCGCGCTGCACCGGCGCGTCCACGTCCAGGGCCAGCCCCGCCTGCCCGCAGTGGGCGCGGATGGCGTCCAGGAACGTCTCGCCGAAGTCGGCCAGCTTGCGGTCACCGACGCCGCTCACCTGGCGCATCCGCGCCGGGGTGCTCGGCCGGCCGCGGGCGAACTCGGCCAGCACCGAGTCGGGGAAAACGAGGTACGGCTGCACCCCGAGCCCCGCCGCCACCTGCCGCCGCACCTGCCGCAGCCGCTCGAACAGTTCGGGGTCGGAGCCCGCCGGCAGCGTCCCCGGCTGGTGCTTCTCGGCGGCCG
>DASPHQ010000107.1:0-2387 GCA_035629595.1 Urbifossiella sp.
CGGGAGTTCAGGTCCGGCTGCCACCCGGGATACCCGGCCACCCCGCCCACCTCCGCCCCGGCGAGGCGGGCCACCGACCGGATGGTGTCCGTCACCTCGGCCGACGCCGGCTTGTGCGACGAGCGGATCAAGCACCCGAGCCGGACCTCATCGCCGTCGGTGCCGGCCGTGCCGATGTTGTTGGACGTCTCCACCAGCCCGGGGACCGCGGGACTCATCGCCAGTACGCCGCACGGCAGGCCGAGGACGAGGTCGAGCAGGCGGCGAGTTCCGTCCGCCTCCCACGCTCCGGCGGCCGGCCCGTCGGTCGGCTCGACCCACACCGTCAGGCCGTCGTCCCGGCCCGCGAACTGCTTCCGTAAATCGTCGGCCTCTTGCTCGATGGCCGCCCGGACGCGCTCCACCGAGTTGTGCGGTAGGAAGACGACGGCCGACGCCTCACGCGGGATCGCGTTCCGCTTGTTGCCGCCGTCCAGCGCCGCGAGGCGGAGCTCGTCATCGGTCGCCGCCCGGCGCAACACCCGCGCCAGCGCCCGGATCGCGTTCAGGCGCGGCTTGATGATGTCGATCCCGGAATGCCCGCCGGCGAGCCCGCCGACCCGGACGCGCAAGCCGGACCAGCCCGGCGGTACCGGGGACCGCTGCAACCGGGTCGTGACCGTGGCGTCGGTGCTCCCCGCACAGCCGACGCATAACTCGCCGTCGTCTTCGTTGTCGAGATTCAGGAGGACGCGCCCCCGGACGATCGCCGGGTCCAGGGATAGAGCGCCCGTCAGGCCGGTTTCTTCGTCGATGGTGAACAACAGGTCGAGGGGGCCGCGCACGACCCCGGCGTCCTCGGCCGCGTGGAGCATGGCCGCGACGCCGATGCCGTTGTCGGCCCCGAGCGTCGTCCCCTCCGCCCGAATCCAGTCGCCGTCACGCACCGGGTGTATGTTCCCCCGCTCGGCGTCGTACGGGCTGGTCGAATCCCGCTCGCACACCATGTCGAGATGGCCTTGCAACACGACGACCGGCGAGCGTGTCCGGTCGAGTCGCCCCGGCACCTGGACGCACAGATTGCCGGCGGCGTCTGTCAGGACGGGGAACTGGTGCTGGTCGGCCCACGCCCGGACGTAGGCGACGACTTGCCCCTCGTGGCGGGAGGGACGGGGAATCCGGGTGAGGGCGGCGAAATGTCGCCAGAGCCCCACCGGCTCGAGCCCCGTGAAGGCGGTGTCGTCCGGCATCATGCAGCTCCGGTACCCGGAATCATCCGTCGTCGAACTCGTCACCCGACCTCGCACCGCCGTGATACGGCACCGCAGGAGGAGACGGGGCTGGTCAGGCTACCCGACGTGGGAGCCGCGGTCAAACGGCGCGTCCCCCGTTCCCCCTTGCGGCCGCCGCTCTGTCGGCCGACAATCAACTCACCCGCCTCCCCTCTCCCGAGGGTCCGATGCCCGCCCACTGCCCCGGCCCGCGCGTCTCCCGCCGCCACATGATCCAGGCCGGCGCCGCCTCCTACGTCGGCCTCAGCCTCCCCAAACTCCTCAAGGCCGACGAGACACGCACCCGCGCCGCCACCGCCGACCACCTCATCATCGTCTTCCTCAACGGCGGACCCTCACACCTCGACATGTGGGACCCCAAACCCGACGCACCCCCCGAAGTGCGCGGCGAGTTCAAACCCATACCCACCAGCGTCCCCGGCGTCTTCTTCGGCGAACACCTCCCCAAACTCGCCCGGCAGATGCACCGCACCACCCTCGTCCGGTCGATGCACCACAGCGTCAACAACGCCCACGCCGCGGCCGTGTACTGCGCCCTCACCGGCCACGACCGCGGCGAGATCGGCGGCGGCGCCCGGCCCGACGACTCGCCCGCCATCGGCTCCGTCGTCGGCGTCCGCCGGCCGCCCGCCACCGCCGTGCCGCCGCATGTGCTCTTGCCGTTCATCACCAAGGAAGGCGCCGGCGGGCCGCCGCAGCCGGGCTACTTCGCCGGCATCCTCGGCAAGCCGCGCGACCCCTACGTCGTCCTCCGCGACCCGAACGCCGCCGACTTCGCACTCCCCGAGCTCACCCTCGGACCCGACATCGACCCCGCCCGGTTCGACGCCCGCCGCCAGCTCGCCGCCCGCCTCGCCGGCCCCGCCCCCGCCGACCGGGCGCTCGCCGAACTCGACGCCACCCGCGCCAAGGCGTTCGACCTGCTGACGGCGCCGGCGCTGCGCGACGCGGTGCGGATCGACCGCGAGCCGCCGGCCGTGCGCGACCGCTACGGGCGGAACATTTACGGCCAGAGCGTGCTGCTGGCGCGGCGGCTGGTGGAAGCCGGGACGCGCGTGACGTGCGTGAGCTGGGCGCCGGACGCGAACGCCACCTGGGACACCCACGGCCAGAACT
>DASPHQ010000108.1:0-4503 GCA_035629595.1 Urbifossiella sp.
GCGGCCCGTGCGACACAGCGCGGTGCCGATGACCATTCTCTCACGGCTGGGCCGGTTGAAGCGGTCCCTCAGCGGGCTCCCGCCGCCCGGCCAACTCGACCTCGTCGTCGCCGTCCCGGTCGGGTGCGGTATGACTGATGACCTGCCGCCGGGAGTTCACTTCACCGCGGACGGGCGGGTGGCGACGGTGGTGTTCGTGGGGGCGGGGCCGGACGAGGGGGTGATGGCGGGGCTGGCGGCGAGGCAGGCGGGGTGGGAGACGGTACCTCACGCCGGTCCTGGCCTGGCTCCCATCATGCCGGCCTGCGAATAACGGCCGGTGGAGCGTCGTCTGGGTTGGGCACCTCGGCAGCATGGAGCCACGCCTCGAACGACGGCCGGGCCGACCGGGCGGGGATCTGTGCCCGCGGGTCGTACTCCACGTCGCACGGTGTCACGCCGGGGCCGCAGGGCTTTGGGACTCGCGCGGACCACAACCACGGACCGTAATTCCTTGCCGCGGCGGATCAAGCGGTTATAATCCCGTTGTCATCGTCTCGGGTCTCCCATCGCCCGTTCGCCCGTCCGACTCAGCCATCGGTCTCCACCCGTCGCCCCAGGCTCAGGGCTCTACGGATGTCCGATCCCCGTTCCCCCTCCGGCCCGGCCGGCGGTTCCGGCCCAGGCTACACCCACCCGGACGGTGCGGTCACCGACCTGACCCCCCCGCGGGGGGGCCGGCTCGAGAAGATGCCGCGGGAGTTCGGCCGTTACCGGATCGAGGACTGCCTGGGACGGGGCGGCATGGGGGCGGTGTTCCGCGCCCACGACACCCAGTTGGACCGCACCGTCGCGCTGAAGGTGCCGTTCCTCGGGGACGACGGGGACGAGACCCGGCAGAGGTTCTTCCGCGAGGCCCGGGCCGCGGCCACGCTCCACCACGCGAACATCTGCCCGGTGTACGACGTGGGCGAGGAGTGCGGCCTGCCGTACCTGACGATGGCGTTCGTCGAGGGGCGGTCGCTGGCCCGGGTGCTGAGCGACGGCCCGCCGATCCCCCCGGTGCAGGCGGCCCTGCTGGTGCGCAAGCTGGCCCAAGCGATGCAGGAGGCGCACGCCCGCGGGGTCGTCCACCGCGACCTCAAGCCGGCGAACGTCATGCTCCGGCCGGGCGGCGACCCGGTCGTCATGGACTTCGGCCTGGCCCGCCGCGGCGACGACCGCGCGGCCGAGGGGCTCACCCGCCCGGGTGACGTCATCGGCACCCTGGAGTACATGTCGCCGGAGCAACTCGACGGGGACAACGACGCCGTCGGCCCGCGCGCCGACGTGTACGCGCTGGGGGTCGTGCTGTACGAGGTGCTCACCGGCCGCCGGCCGTTCTCCGGCAGCACGGCCAAGTTGCTCACCGCCATCCTGCTGAAGCCGCCGCCCCGGCCGAGCGAACTGCGGCCCGGCGTCCCGCCCCGGCTGGACGAAATCTGCCTGACGGCGATGGCGCGCGACCCCGCCGACCGGTACGCGTCGATGGCCGACTTCGCGGCCGCCCTGATGGAGTTCGTCCGGGCCCCCGGGTCGGCCGTGACGCCGTCGCCCGCGGCGCGACCGGCCGACGCGCCGCCCACCCCGCGCCCAGGCCCGACCACCCGGCCCATCCGAGCCGAGGCGGTAATCGAGTCCGCGCCGGCGCCGCCCCCCCCCCCGGCCCCCTCGGGGCGGCCGAAGTCCGGCAGTCGGCGCAAGAAGGTCCAGTCGAGGTCGAACCGGCCGCTCGTGATCGGCGGCGTGGCGGCGGGGGTGGTCGTCGTCGCGCTGGGGGCGGGGATCGCGCTTTGGCCGCGCCACGAGCCGAAGGCGGCCCACACGGCGGACCCGACCGCGTCGCCCGCACCACCGCCCCCGTCGCGGCCGGCAGCCCCTCCCACGCCGGCCAAATCGACCGAGCCGACGGCCGACGCACCGGCCGCCGCGAAGGCGGCCGCCGCGGCGCCGACCAAGTCTCCGGCACCGGTGGTATCGAGTGCGCCACCGGCGGTGCGCCTGCGACCGGACGCGGTCCGCCTGGCGGTCGGCGAGGCGCGCGAGGTCGCGCTCGATGTCCAGTGGAACGGGCACCAGGGGCCGCTCACGGTCCACTGGGACGGCCCGCCGGGGCTCCGCGTCACGCCGGCGGGCCCCGTCACGCTCCGGCCGGGTGAGCCCGCCCCGAAGCTGACCCTGCGGTTGATGGCCGACCCGGGTGGTAAGGACTCGGCCCTGACCGTGACGGCGACCCCGGCGGCGGACGCCAGGCGCGCCGCGACCGCCACCCGGCTGTCCGTCAACGTCGCCCCCGGCCCATGTACCCGGGTCATCGAGATCGCCGACCGGTCGGACGCGGCCGACGCGCTGGCGTTCACCCCGGACGCCTCCCTCGCGCTGGTCGGGGGCGGGGCGGACCGGCCGGCCGCACCCGGGGCGAAGGCGGGGGCCGACTCCCACGCCATCCGGGTGTGGGACCTCCGCCGCGGCGAGCCGCTCGCCCCGCTGACCGGCCACACCGGGCGGGTGACCCAGGTGGTCGTCTCGGGCGACGGCAAGACGGCCCTGTCGGTCAGCGCCGACGAGACGGTCGCCCTGTGGGACCTGGCCCGCGGGACGCGCGAGTCGCAGTCCCCGAAGCAGCCGCTGCGGGTGCTGCGGGCGGCGGTGTCGCCGGACGGCCGGACGGCGCTGGCCGCGTACCCGAAGGTGATCCTGCGGGTGAACCTGGAGAAGTTCCAGCCGGCCGGCCCGCCGATCAAGACGGCCCCGCTGACCGGCAGTGACCTCGACGACGCGGTTCAAGCGCTCGCCGTGTCCAAGGACCGGAAGGGGCTGGTCGGCGGGGTGGACGGCAAGCTCGTCCTCCTCGACCTGACCGACAAGGCGCGGCCGAAGTTGCTCGCGGGGCACCGGGAGGCGGTCCGGTGCGCGGCGTTCGCGCCGGCCGGCGGGCTGGCGGCGACGGGTGGGGGCGGCGTCCTGCAGGTCGGGGAGCTCCGCCCCGGACGGGACAACGTGGTGTGCGCCTGGGACACGGCCGCCGGGGCGCTGAAGTGGCGGGCCGAGGGGCACGCCGCGCCGGTCGTGAGCGTGGTGTTCGACCCGGACGGCAAGCGCCTGGCTTCCGGCGGGGCCGACGGCGAGGTCCGGGTGTGGGACGCCGCGACCGGCGAGCCGGTAGCAACGCTCAAGGGTCACTCGGGGCGGGTGCTGGCCCTGGCGTTCACGCCGGGCGGGGCGGCCCTGGCGTCCGGGGCGGCCGACGGGACCGTGCGGCAGTGGCGGCTGCCGTGACACGCCGCCGCGAACGCGGGCGGGCGGGTGGCGACGGTGGTGTTCGAGGGGGCGGGGCCGGACCCGGCGGTGTTGGCGGGGCTGGACGCGAGGTTGGCACCATCCGGGCTGGTGGTGACCACCCGCCCGCGACCGCGCGAGCGGTCGCGCGGCGCCGACACACCGAACGCACCCTGCTAAATCAGTGATCGTCCTGGCTAGGCGTAACCCGCACGTGTAATTGCGGAACCCCGGCTGGGAGGGGTAGCGGTAACCGGACCGCACGTAGACCGAGCGGTAGTCGAACGAGCCACCTCGTAGAATCCTGCTCGATCGATCGTCAATCACTAGGTGTTTTGAATTCTCCGCGTCGTCCACCTTGTCGGTCGCGTACAAAAATGACGGGTCCTCCACCCACTCCATGGTGTTCCCGAACACGTCGAACAGCCCCAACTCGTTCGGGCGCAACCTGCCAACCGGCCAGGCACGATCCTTGAACTCCACCGGCCCGCGCACCACCGCGAAGGTCTGCCCCTCGCCGTTCGTGAACCAGTCCTTCCCCGCCGCGGGTACGAACTGGGCCGCGTGCCGCGGGTCCACCACGAGCATCAGTTCCACCGCCTCCGCCGGCCGGTCCGGCGTGTACCGGGCCAGCGCGGTCGCCGTGAGGTCGTACCCACTTACCTCGGCGGCCGACTGCACCTCGTCCAGCCTCCCGCCCCGCAGCCGGCCTCGTGCCTCGGGGTACCGCTTCACCAGCGCCGGCACCAGCGCCCGCGGACCGGCTCCAGGGCCTCGAGCCACACCGCCGCCGCCAGGGGGTTCTCCCGGACCACCAGGTCCGACACCGCCGGGGCGACCGCCTCCCACCGCGCGTCGTCGGGCACGAGCCCGGCGAGGGCGCACGCCGCCCGCACCCGCCTCCCGGCGTCCGCCGCCGAGTCGGTCAGCACCGCCCACAGCCCCGGGGCCACCGCCACCGCGTGCGGCCCCAGGGCGTCGCGGACGGTGAGCAGCTCCTCCGGGTGACACGCCGGCAGGTACGCGGCCAACTCCGCCGCCCGCTGCGGCTCGTCCGCCAGCAGGGCCAGCCGGGCGTGCAACCCCGGCTTCGTCCTGACCGGCCGACCGGCCAGTTCCCTGGGCGAGACGGCCGCCAAGCTCCGGCAGGTCCTCGACGCGATGGGGGCGACTCGCGGGGCGTACCTGTTCGACGAGTTCGACACC
>DASPHQ010000109.1:0-6183 GCA_035629595.1 Urbifossiella sp.
CCTCGAACGGCACCCCCGAGCTGGTCCGCCAGATCCTCAACGGGCCGAACGCGGCCGACTTCGCCCACAAGGACTTCGCCGCGAAGGTGTCGGCCGACGGCGCCCTCCGGGCGCCGGTCGTGCTCGGCGCCGACCCCGGGATCAGCGCCGGCGTGGAGTCGGCGTTCGAGTCGATCATCGGCCAGCGGCGGATCGTCACGCTGTACTCGACCGCGGACGGCAACGGGAACAACACCGTGTACGAGATCGTCGGATTCGCCGCCGTGACCGTGGTGGCGGTGGACCTGCGCGGGAACCCGAAGCGGGTGTGGGTCCAGCCGACCGGCCTGGTCAGCGACCAGGTGGCACCGCGGACCGGCACCCAGCCGGCGAACTTAACCGGCGTGTACGCCGCGCCCCGCATCGTCATCCCCTGACTCCCCGAGGTATTCCGTGCCCCGCCCCGTTCCCCGCCCCCGCCCGCCGGGCCGCGCCCGCCGGGGGGCGGCGGCCGTCGAGTTCGCCGTCGTCGTCCCGCTGCTGCTGCTGTTCCTGCTCGGGATCGTCGAGGTCGGCCGGCTGGTGATGGTCGGCCAGCTGGCGACGAACGGCTCCCGCGAGGCGGCCCGGTACGCGGTCCAGGGCTCGGCCGACCCGGCCGCGGTCGAGGCGTACACCCGCCAGTACCTGGCCCAGACCGGCATCCCGGACGCGGCCGTGACCGACTTCTCGATCGAGGCGTACACCACGACCACCAGCATCAAGGGCGCCGTGGCCACCGGGTGGAACCCGGCGCCGACCCTGTCGGCCGTTCCCCAGGGGACGCCAATTCGGGCTCGGTTCCAGATCGACTACGACCGGGTGTCGTGGCTCCCGACCCGGTTCGTGATCGGCCTCGGGACGCGTGTCCCGGGCGTCTGCGTGATGCGGAAGGAGTGACTCGTGCGTGTGACGAAATGGCTCCGGCGGTTCCTCGCCGGGGAGAACGGGACGACGGCCGTCGAGTACGCCGTGCTGTCCGCGCTGGTGCTTCTCGCCGCGGCCGCCGCGATGTGGGCACTCGGCCCGGCGGCGGGGAGTCAACTCGGCGCCGTCGGCGCCGCGGTCGGCACCCCGACCGAGCCGCAGTAAGGCGTCGGGCGGCCGACCGAGCCGGACGGGCGCCGCACGCCCCACGCCAGGCCGACGCGCTCCATCGCCCAGATCGTATACCAGCTCACGTCCGGCTGCCACCACCGGAAGCCGTGTCGGGCCGAGGTCGGGAAGGCGTGGTGGTTGTTGTGCCACCCCTCGCCCATCGCCAGCACGCCGACGAGCCAGTTGTTGCGGCTGAGGTCCGGCGTCGGGTACGGCCGGCTCCCCCAGACGTGGGCGACGGAGTTCACGGCGAACGTCGCCTGCTGGGTGATAAAGTGCCGCATCAGCCCACCCCACAGGAAGCCGAGCAGCGCGTCCGTGGGCGTGCCGCCGATCAGGTACGCGACGCCGGCGGGGACGGCGAGGCCGAGGGCGTACCACTCGAGCCAGTGGCGGTCGATCCACGCCAGGTCGGGGCGGCGGACGAGGTCGGGGACGAGGCGCGGGTCGTAGACGGGCTCCGCCGAGAGCCAACCCATGTGGGCGTGCCAGAAGCCGCGGGCGCGGTTCCACCAGCCGCCGCCGGCGAGGTGCGGCGAGTGCGGGTCGCCGGGGCGGTCGCTGTGGCGGTGGTGGTCGCGGTGGGTGGCGATCCACCAGAACGGCGCCGCCTGCCCGGCCATGCACCCGAGCACCATCAGCGCCCACTCGACCGGCCGCGTCGTCACGAACGCCCGGTGGGTGAACAGCCGGTGGAAGCCGATGGTGACGCCGAGCCCGGACGCGAGCGCCATCAGGAACGCCGCGACGGCGACGTGCAGCGGCAGGCCGTACACCACGGCGGCGGCGACGGCCGCGGGCGCCCCGACGAGCGGAAGGATGACGTTGGCCCAGCGGGCGAGGCCGGCGTGGGTGGGGGCGACGAGGTCGGGTGACGACACGCGGGCGGCTCCGGGGCGGGCGTGAGATCATACCGCACGCCGGCGGCAGGGGCTAGATCGCGTCCGGGTCGACGCCGAGTTCGCGCAGCTTCGCCGCCAGCCGGGCCGCCCGGTCGCGCTCCTCTGTCGCCCGTTGGCGTTCCTCCTCAGCGGCTCGCTCGGCCGCCGCGCGCTCGGCCGCGATCTCGGCCGGGGCCAGGAATGGTCGCCCGTCCGGGCCGTATACCTTCACGTCGCCGCCCACCACCTCGAAGCGGATGCCGAGGCGCGGGCTCACGAACCCGTGCAACTCCGGCAGCCGCACCAGCCGGTCGCCCTCGCGCCGCCAGCCGTCGACGTGCGACGGGAACTCGGGGTAGACGATGTAGTACTCTTCCGCCCCGTACCGTTCGTAGAACTCGCGCTTGTCCTCCATCGCCGACAGCCGGTTGTTCGGCGACCACACCTCGAACACGACCTGCGGAAAGATGTCGTTCTCCTCCCACACCTTGTAGCTGCCGCGCGGAAACTTCGGCGCGCCGAACGCGACGTACACGTCCGGCGCCTGCCGCACGTCGGCGCGCCCCTTCACCGGATAGATGAGGTGATTCCCGGCCACGAACACGTCCTGGCGTTCCGCGAACACGGCCTCCAGGCCGGAATGCAGAAGGACGATGCAGTTAAACTGCCAGGTGTTGTCGGACATCGGCAGCCCGTCGTCGTCGGGGTAGTAGACGCGCTTCGCCGTGGCGGACATTCCAACTCCTCGCGGCCGGTTCGGCCAGTATACCGCTTCATGGCGCCGGGCCGAACGCCCGCACGGTGTGGAGCGGGAACAGCTTCCACCCCGCGTCCACTTCGCCGAGCAAGCCCACCAGCACGCCCGTCTTGCCGTCACGCTCGCGCGTCAGCGGGAAGGCGATCAGCCGCGCCGGGCCGTCCGAGGGGGTCAGCTCCGCGGCCGCGGTCTGCGTGTTCGCGTCCACCGCCACCAGTTCCAGCCGCTTCACCGCCGCCGCGTCCAGCTTCAACGCCGACCCCTTCCGCAGCGGCAGGTCGTCGGCCAGCCACTCGACCGCACCCGCGGCGTACAGCGCCTTCAGGTTCCGCACCGTCAGCGTCGGGTTCATCGCCTTCGGCTGCTCCACCGTCACCGCCCACGCCGCGCCCGCCGGCCGCGGCGGCAGCGGCACCGCCCCGGGGAACACCACCGCCCGGAAGCCGTCCTTCGCGCCGCCGGCGAACTTACCTGTCACGCCGCCGGCCGAGCCTTCGAGCGCACACGTGTTGATCCCCTTGAACTGGAGCGACCCGGTCAGCGGCGCCGGCAGCCCCTTCACGGTCACGGTCAGCGTCTGTTTCGGGTAGTCGTAGCGGACCGCCTCCACGGCCGTCAGCGGGATGAGCGTCGACACACCCTTCTGGAACGTGGTCGAGTCCGGCTCGCGCAGCTCCAGTGCCTGTGGGGCGTCCTTCGGTCCGCCGAGCCAGCCGAGGCGGCGCACCCCGGACGTGAACCGCACACCGGTCAGCGACACGTCCTTTCCCGCGGCGTCGGTGAGGGTCGCGGCGGGGCCGGCGTCCTTCGCCGGCTGACCGGCGGCGACGGCGGCGACGACCAGAACCACGACCGCCGCCCGGACGCTGCGCGCTGCCATCTCGCCCCTCCGAATCAGGCTCGGCCTGAAAAGCGTTGCCGGCCGCTCATGTTGGGGACGGCTCGGGGTCCGGGCAAGGAAAAAACTGGCCTGTCGGGGGCGGAGCCGCCTTGCGGGTGGGGGGCGAGCGCGACATAATCCACCCAACCGGACAACGCCCCGTCCCCGCTCGGAACGGAAACGGTCGAAACGTGGACGACATCTTTCTGCCCAGCGGCCGCCTCAGCCCGGACATCCTGGACGAGGCGACAGCCACCGTCCTCCGGGAGTCGCTGGCCCACACCCGGGCGACGAACTGGGACAGCGTCCGCACGCCGCACCTGTTCATGGGTCTGCTCGCCGCCCCGGACAGCGGCGTGGCGAGCTGGGCCGGCCGCCTCGGGGCCGACCTGCCCGGCCTGCTCGACCAGTTCCGCGACCTGTTCCACCAGGAGAACGCCGAGCCGGTGCCGCCGCTGCTGCTCAACCGCGAGTTCCTGTCGGACAACGTGATCCGGCTGTTGCGCGACGCGCACGGCCGGGCCGGCGACTCGGGCCGCGACCGGGTGAGCCCGATGGACCTGCTCATCACGCTGTTCACGACGCCGAACAGCATCGTGGCGGAGTGCTTCGAGCGGATCGGCGTGACGGCGGCGAAGCTGACCGAGCTGGCCGTCCTCGCCGAGCGCCAGGCGCCGGCGTGACACGGTCGTCGAAACGATAAGCGGCGAGCCGAGCCCCGTACGGGGCTCGGCTCGCCGCTTATCATTTCCTGCTTCAGCGCCCACGCATCTGTTGGTTCACCTCGTGGGCGGTGAACCCCTCACGGACTTCCGTTCAGGTGCAGCGCCTGCAACTATACCAGCGGGTACGACCTCAGCACCGCCTCGGCCTCCGCAGCCAGGCCCGGCAGTTCCGCCCGGTCGCACGTCAGCCGGAAGCGGAGGGTGTTGCCGTCCCCCAAACCGTCCGACACAAACCCATCTACGGACACAGGCGACCTGGGGTTATCGGTGGCATCTAGTCTGACGAAGAACCACCCCTCTCCGGAGTCCAGTACTGCGTCCGTTCGCCCGCCGGCTTGCAGGTCGGCGAGTTGAGCGGCGAACAGCCGCAATTCGGCCAACTCCTGCCGGCAGTTGGCCGACCCGCGGAACTCGCGGGCGGCGACCACCACCCGGACATCCATGAAGCCACCCTGCGAAGAGGGGGAGCCTGTCGGCGTGACTGATAGGAACGCCTCGGACGACCTGCCGACACGCATCAACGCTCCCTCCGACGCTGCGAAACAAGTGATTCGCTAGCGCATCGGCACAAGCGATCGCGCCTTTTGCATAGCCGCGCCAGGCTAACACGTCGCACACGCGTCCGCAACCGACCTGGGTCCGATCTGGGGGAAACCGGCCCCCGGCGTTCCCTGCCAAAACCGATCCGGCCTCGGCCTGAGGTTGCTGCCACAATGGCATCAGCGATGTTTGCCGCTGAACCCGTGTCCAACGCAATACCTTCCTGGAAAACATCTTGCGTCGCACCGAACTGCGCGGCACCGCCTTTGCTGTGCGGCGGGGCACCGATTCCCCGACGTTCCCACCCACGGGCTCGAACCGATGGCAGCCAAGCAAGTCTCGTACGCCGACGACGCCCGGCAGAAGCTCCTCGCCGGGGCCAGCAAGCTCGCCCGCGCCGTCCGCAGCACTCTCGGGCCGCGCGGCCGCAACGCCATCCTCGACAAGGGCTGGGGCGCCCCCAACGTCACCAAGGACGGCGTCACCGTCGCCGAGGACATCGAGCTCAACGACCCGTTCGAGAACATGGGCGCCCAGCTCGTCAAGGAGGCCGCCAGCAAGACCTCCGACATCGCCGGCGACGGCACCACCACCGCCACCGTCCTCGCCGAGTTCATCTTCCGCGAGGGGCTCAAGTCCGTCGCCGGCGGGCACGACCCGATGGCCCTCGTCCGCGGCATCCAGAAGGGCGTCGACAAGGTCGTCGAGGAGCTCCACAAGATCGCCGAGGAGATCGACCCGAAGGACAGCAAGAGCATCACCGAGGTCGCTACCATCTCGGCCAACAACGACCGCGACATCGGCGCCAAGCTGTCCGAGGCCATGAAGAAGGTCGGCGCCACCAACGGCGTCATCACCGTCGAGGAAGGCAAGACGGCCGAGACGGTCGTGAACGTCGTCCAGGGGATGCAGTTCGACCGCGGCTACCTGTCGCCGCACTTCGTGAACAACCCCGAGTCGGTGACCTGCGAGTTCGACAACCCGTACGTCCTGATCTTCGAGGAGAAGGTCGCGACCGTGAAGAGCCTGATCCCGCTGCTGGAGTGGGCCAGCAAGGAGAAGGCGCACGTCGTCCTCATCGCCGAGGACTTCGAGGGCGAGGCGCTGGCCACGCTCGTGCTCAACAAGCTCAAGGGGATCCTCCAGGTGTGCGCCGTCAAGGCACCCGGCTACGGCGATCGGCGCAAGGCGATGCTGGAAGACATCGCCGTGCTGACCGGCGGCAAGCCCATCTTCAAGGACCTGGGCGTTCAGCTCGACGCGATCAGCGACGGCCCGAAGGGC
>DASPHQ010000110.1:0-4873 GCA_035629595.1 Urbifossiella sp.
CCGACCTGTACGCGCTCGGCTGCTCGCTCTACTTCGCGCTCGCCGGCCTCCCCCCGTTCCCCGGCGGTACGTCGCAGCAGAAGATCCGCTGGCAGCGCGCCGAGGCGGCGCCGCCGCTCGAACAGTTCAACCCCACCGTGCCGCCGGAATTGCTGGCGCTGGTGCGGGCGCTCATGGCGAAGAAGCCCGCCGACCGGCCGCCGAACGCCGACGCCGTGCGCGACGCGCTGACGCCGTGGGCGGCCGAGGCTCTGAGCCGGCCGTCGGGCGACCCCGGCGTTCACACCACTCGCGAGACGGTCGCCGCCGTGGACGCCCCCGGCAGCGACCCGGAACTGTGGGACGCGGAGCCGGTCACCTTTACGGTCATCGCCGAGCCGGAGCGGGAGCCGGAGCCGAAGCCGTGGCTGCTCGTCGCGGCCGGGTGCGGGGTGCTCGCCGCGCTGGTCGGGCTTGTTGTCGTGCTCGGCCTCCTGTCGCGGCTTTGACCGCACGCCCGCCGGTGGGTACGATTGCGTGGTGTCACACGCCGGGCGGGCCGACCGATGCGGCTGCACTACTTCAAGCGCTACCGGATGGAACTCGACCTGCGCCGCCCGCCGAGCGGCGCCGCGGACGAGGCCGGCCGGCTCCACCCCGCCACGCTGCCGGACGACTGCCACTGGCTGCCGTGGCACGACTCGCTCCTCGCCACGCACGCCGAGGTGAAGGCGTTCAGCTTCCTCGACGAGCTGGACACCGCCGTGTTCCCGTGCCTCGGCTCGCTCGCCGGGTGCCACGACCTGATGACCGCCATCCGCACCCGCCCCGGCTTCTGCCCGCAGGCGACGTGGCTCGTCGGCACGGCCGCCGACGGCGCCGCCCTGGCCCGCGGCTGCGTCGCCACCATCCAGGGGCTCATCGACGACGCCGGGCACGGCGGCATTCAGAATCTGGGCGTGCTCCCGGAACACCGCGGCCGCGGCATCGGGCGGGCGCTGATGCGGAAGGCGCTGGCCGGGTTCGCGGCCGTCGGCGTGCGGCGGGTGTTCCTGGAGGTGACGGCGCGGAACGAGCCGGCGGTGCGGATGTACCGGGCGCTGGGGTTCCGCTGCACGCGCACGACGTACCGCGGCGTGAGGGTTGCCGAGGTTGGGGCCGGCATCTGACCGCGGCGGCCGCGTGCCTACACACCCGAGTCGTCACTTCAGGAATCCACTGGCGGCCGCTCGACGGTGGGGGTATGGTGAGGGCGACTCATAGCTCTCACCGAACTCGCCGGCTCGCGACGACCTTGTAACCCATTTCGTCCGCCCGGCCCGCACCGGTGAATCCCTCGTCTCCCAGGGGGCATTTCATGCCGCACCGTCGTCCCGGATTCACGCTGATCGAACTGCTAGTCGTGATCGCCATCATCGCCATCCTGATCGGGTTGCTGCTCCCCGCGGTCCAGAAGGTCCGCGAGGCCGCCGCCCGTGCCAAGTGCATGAACAACCTCAAGCAGCTGGGCATCGCCTGTCACAGCTACCACGACCGCGTCGGGTCGCTCCCGCACGCCGTCCAGCTCCGACCCGGGGTGAGCCGGACGGTGGCGAACGGGCAGGCGTTCGGCCCGAACTGGATCGTGCTCATCCTCCCCGACTTCGAGCAGGGGCCGCTGTACAACACGCAGGCGTCGAGCATCGCGTCGTACATGACCACCACGGGTGCGCCGCCCTGGAAGGCGATCCGCTCGACGCAGATCCCGACCCTCCTGTGCCCCTCGGACAACGGCGGGGACTTGCCGTGGAACGGCGACGGCGGCAACTGGGCGCGCGGGAACTACGGCTGTAACTCGGGTGGTATTCACCAGGACAACCCGAGCACGAACGGCTGGCCGAGCTCCGAGGCGGGCGCGAGCCCGAAGAACGGGAACAGCCCGACCAACCTGGGGGTGCCCACCGGCACCCAGGCCGGCGGGGTGATGTGCATCAACTGGGGCGCCGGTGTCGCCAAGATCGAGGACGGCTCGTCCAACACGATCATGCTCGGCGAGCTCCGTATCGGTTCCTTCCTCGGGGCGCAGGACTCGCGCGGGGTCTGGGCGCTCGGCTTTCCCGGGGCGAGCGTCATCTCCGGCAACGGCTGGGACTGCAAGAATCCGAACAGCCGGGAGGATCAGGCCGACGACTGCGAGAACTGCGTGAACGCCCCGACCCAGGCGATGGGGGCGTGCGTCGGGTGCCCGTTCCAGCAGGCCACGGCGCGGAGTCGGCACACCGGCGGTGTCCAGGTCGCGCTGGGCGACGGGAGTTGCCGCTTCGTCCGCGACAGCGTGACTTCCGCCAACTGGTTCCTGATGCTCAGTCGGAACGACGGTCTGACCTGGAACGACAACTGACGCACCTCAGTCGCACCGCACCCGCCCAACCCCGGCAGCCGCGATCATTGCGGCCGCCGGGGTCGCCGAATTCTGGTACTCGCTCGGACAGTTTGGCGACGACGGCGGCCACATCCTTGCGTCCGAGATCCCCCTTGAAGGCTCCGAGTCCCGGCGGGATAGCGCAAGTCCTGAGTGGGTAACGATCAACGACGGAGCTCGCTTCCCGGCGTCGCTCTCACACTCTTTCTTCCAGACACGTCAATGCTTCTGTGATGGGGGGTGCCACCATCCTGAAAGCAATGAAGACTCGAATAACGTGATCCTCCCCGAACGGACCGGCTCGGGCACCGGAACGACCTCCCACCGAACCGTCAGTAGTCCGCCGCGGGGCGAAGGTCGTAGAATGCCCCCGCGGCGGCCGCTCGGCCGCCCCGGACGGGAAGGGGCGGTCGTGGGACAGCAGGTTTTCCAGCACACCCTCGGCAACGGCCTCGTGCTGCTCGCGGAGCGGATGAGCCACGTCCGCTCGGCCGCGATCAACTTCCTGGTGCCAGCGGGCGCCGCCTACGACCCGCCCGGCCGGCTCGGCCTCGCGTCCGTCCTCGCCGACCTGATGACCCGCGGCGCCGGCGACCGCGACAGCCGGCAACTCGCCCTCGCGCTCGACAACCTCGGCGTGGACCGCGACGAGAGCGTCGGCGCGGTCAACATGCGCTTCTGGGGTTCGACGCTGGCCCGTAACGTCCCCGCCACACTCGACCTCTTCGCCGACGTGATCCGCCGCCCGCACCTGCCGGAAGGCGAGCTCGAACCGGTGCAGGCGCTCGCTCTTCAAGACCTCCAAAGCCTCGAAGACGCGCCGCAGCAGAAGGTGATGGTGGAGTTGCGCCGCCGCTACTACCCGCACCCGCTGAACCAGGACCGCCGCGGCGTCGCCGAGCACATCGAGGAACTGACGATCGACGACGTGCGGGCGCAGTACGCCCGCCTGTTTCGGCCGAACGGCGCCATCCTGTCTGTGGCCGGGAACGTCGAGTGGGAGCCGTTGAAGGCCCAGGTCGAGCGGCTGTTCGGCGACTGGCCCGCCGGCGAAGACGGCGGCATCACGCCGGACGCGAGTACGCCGCAGTCGGAGCACTTGCACAAGGACACGCAGCAGACGCAGATCGCGCTGGCGTACCCCGCGGCTGCGATCGGCAGCCCGGACTACTACCCGGCTCGGGCGGCGGCGTCGGTGCTGTCCGGTGGCATGGCGTCGCGTCTATTCACGGAAGTACGCGAGAAGCGCGGCCTGTGCTACAGCGTGTCGGCGTGGCACGAGACGTTCAAGGACCGCGGCTCGATGCTGGCCTACGCCGGCACCCGCGCCGAGCGCGCCCAGGAGACGCTCGACGTGACCGTCGGCGAGCTGCGACGGCTGCGCGAAGGCGTAACCGACGACGAGATCGACCGCGTGAAGGCGGGGCTGAAGTCGTCGCTGATCATGCAGGAGGAATCGACCTCGGCCCGGGCCGGGGCGATCGCCACCGACTGGTACTATCTCGGCCGGGTGCGCTCGTTCGACGAGGTTCAGGCGGCGATCGACGGCCTCACCCCCGCGGGCGTGGTCGGCTACCTGGACCGCTACCCCGTCCGCGGGCTGACGCTCGTGACGCTCGGTCCCGCCCCCCTCACAATGCCGGAGTGACGGTGAACGACCCGACTGAGCCGGCAACGTCATTCAAGTGGGTCATCGTCGCCGCCGTGACCGTGTGGACGCTCGGGGCCGCGGTGATGGTGTGGTCCCGCTATTTCAGCGACTGAGGAGTCCGTGGCCGTGCCGTTCCACACCCACACCCTGCCGAACGGGCTGACGATCATCGGCGAGCCGAGCCCGGCCGCGCGGTCGGCGGCCGTCGGATTCTTCGTCCGCACCGGCAGCCGCGACGAGCGGCCGGACGAGTCCGGCGTCAGCCATTTCCTCGAACACATGATGTTCAAAGGGACGCCGCGCCGCTCGGCCCTGGAAGTGAACCTCGACTTCGACCGGATCGGCGCGAGTTACAACGCCTACACCAGCGAGGAGAACACCGTCTACTACGCGGCGGTGCTGCCGGAGTACCTGCCGCGGGCGGTAGACATCCTCGCCGACATCCTCCGCCCGAGCCTCCGAACCGACGATTTCGACACCGAAAAGCAGGTGATCCTCGAAGAGATCGGCATGTACGAGGACCAGCCGGGGTGGGCCGCGTCGGACCACGCGCGGCGGATCTACTACGGCCCGCACCCCCTCGGGAACAGCGTCCTCGGCACGAAGGAGAGCGTCACCGCCCTGACCCGCGACGGGATGCACGCCTACTTCGGCCGCCGCTACGCGCCGACCAACATCGTCGTCTCCGCCGCCGGGCACTACGACTGGGACCACCTCGTCAAGCTGGTCTCGGAGGCGTGCGGCCACTGGGAGCCCGGCGAGGCCGGCCGCGGCACCCGGTCCGAGTGGGCGGGGCAGGGCGGCCTCCACGTCCTCACGCGGGCGAAAGTGCAGCAGGAGCA
>DASPHQ010000111.1:0-3810 GCA_035629595.1 Urbifossiella sp.
TACAACACCAACGGCTTCGCCCACCACCGGCTACTCGACGCCATCGACATCATCGCCGAGCTCGGCTACGGCGGCGTCGCTATCACCCCCGACATCCACCACCTCGACCCATTCGCACCGGACTGTGCCCGCCAACTTCAGGAATGCAGTGCCCGACTGGCCTCCAACGGCATCAAGTGCGTCATCGAGTCCGGCTCCCGATTCCTCCTTGACCCTCGACACAAGCACCAGCCAACGCTCCTCAGCGTTCTCTCGCAGGGGCGTCGGATCCGTCTGGCGTTCCTGCAGGAGTGCGTCACCGCGGCCGCGGCGCTCGGGGCCGAGTGCGTCAGCTTCTGGTCCGGCACGCCGACCGAGGACGGCACGCCGTCGTACCAGATGGCCCGGCTCGTGGAAGGCTGCAAGCGCCTCGCCGACGACGCCGCCCGGAATAACGTCCGCCTCGCGTTCGAGCCCGAGCCCGGCATGTTTATCGACACGATGGACAAGTTCGCCGAGCTGCATGCGAAGGTGAACCACCCCGCGTTCGGCCTCACCGTCGATATCGGCCACCTCGTCTGCAACGGCGAGTTGCCCGTGAGCCGGTTCCTGACCGACTGGAAGCACGTCCTCTGGAACGTCCACATCGAGGACATGCGGCGCGGCGTCCACGACCACGTCATGTTCGGCGAGGGCGAGGTCGATTTCGCCGACGTGTTCGCCGGGCTGCGGGCCGCGGTGTACGCCGGCGGGGTGTACGTCGAGCTGAGCCGCCACAGCCACGACGCGGTGAACACGGCGCGGAAGGCGAAGGCGTTTCTCGGCGCGTATGGGATTTGACGCGCCGCTATAACACCTGCTCCCTCCCGGAGCCCCGCGCATGCCCGCCCGCACCGACTCCCCCGGCGTCGCCTTCATCGGCGCCGGCGACATCGCCGTCCTCCACGCCGCCGCCGTCAAGAAGGTGCCCGGCGCCCGCCTCGTCGGCCTGTGGAACCGCTCCCAGGACCGTGCGAAGCAGCGCGCCGCCGAGTTCGGCTGCAAAGTCTACGCCACCCCCGCCGAGGCCTGCGCCGACCCCGCGGTCGATGCCGTGTTCATCCTCACGAACCTGGAGACGCACTTCGAGTACACCAAGCTGGCGCTCGACAACGGCAAGCACGTCCTGGTCGAGAAGCCGGTCGGCGTGTCGGTCGCCGAGATCGAGGAGATGGACCGTCTTGCGAAGGCGAAGGGACTCGTGGTGGTGCCGGGGCACAACTACATCTACGAGCAGTCGATGCAGCGGACCCGCGACCTCGTCCGCAACGGCGACCTGGGCAAGATCGTGTCGGCCTACGTGATGTACAACATCCACCACCCCGAGGAGGTGGCCAAGCGCTACCCCGGCGTCGTGCGCCAGATCCTCACGCACCACTCGTACATCCTGCTGTACCTCGTCGGGAAGCCGGTCGAGCTGTGCGCCATGAAGGCGACGCTCCACTACCAGGAGTACCCCGAGGAGGACATCGCCATGGTACAGATGCGGCTCGAGAACGGGGCACTCGCCCACTTCTGCGCCAGCTTCGCCGCCGACGACCACGCCGCCGACCCGTGGACGGTGATGGTGAAGGTGATCGGCACCGCCGGGAGCACCCGCTACAGCTACCGCGACCACGTCGAGATCAAGCCGGGGCTGGTTCACAGTCAGACGTACACGGCGTACCAGGGCTCGGTGATGAACGAGGTGCGGCACTTCCTGGTGGACTGCCTGCGCCTCGGCGCGGAGCCGCTAAGCACGCTCGCCGACGCGGCCACCGCACAGCGGATGATCGAGGCGGCGGAGAAGTCGATTCGTGACAAGAGCGTCGTGAAGCTGTGACACACCCGTAAGCCCGGGGACGGCCGTCCCCGGGCTTCGCGCGATCCCCTCAAGAAACCCTCAACCCCACCCACCCGCGCAACCGATACCGTCGGCATGCGCGTCGCCCTGCTCCGCCTGCGCGTCGGCCGGCGCCGGCCGCGCCCGACGCCGCCCGCCCCGCGGGCGAGTCGCCGGCGCCGGGCGCGGTCGGCCGTGCTACTCCTCCCGGCCGCTCTCCTCGCTGTACTCACCGCCGCGTGGGGGGGCGTCGAAACGGTTCGCCCCGAAACCGTCGATCCCGACTACTTCGTGCGCCGCGACGTACTCCGCGCCCGCATCGCGGAGAACCCCGGCCGGCCGGTCGCGCTCGTGATCGGCAGCTCACGGTTGATCGACGGGTTCGCCCCCGACACGCTCCCCGACCCGGCCGGCGGCCCCGTGCTGTGGTTCAACGCCTCGCAGTTCGGCTCCGGCCCCGTGTTCCAAAACGTCATCCTGTCGCGCCTCCTGGCCGACGACGTCCGCCCCGCCGTGGTCGTGTTCGAGGTGATGCCGCCCTTTTTCAGTAGCGAGAAGTACGCCTTCCTGGCGCAGTACCTCCGCCACCACGACCTGGCGCGGGTCCACCGGTTCACGCCTCCGGGCGAACTCGACCTGTACTACCTCCGCGACCGGCTCACCCGCCCGGCCCGGCTGGGCCGCGTCGCCGACCCGTTCGCCGGCGTCGTCACGCCGCGGCCGTACGGGGGGAACCCGACACCGATCTTCGACGTGACCGCGGCCGACCGGGCGGCGCGGGTGGCGGCTCAGCGCGGTTCCTACGACGCCGCGGCGAAAAACCTGACCGTGCGCCCCGCGGCCGACCGCGCCCTGAGGGCAGCGCTCGCCGCGTGCCGCGAGCACGGCATCACCCCCGTGCTGCTGCTGAGCCCGGAAGGGCCGACGTTCCGCAGCTGGTACGACGCCGCGGCGCTGGCCCGGTTCGAGGGGTATGTGGGTGAGGTGGCGCGGGAACACGGCGTGCGCCTGATCGACGCCCGCGACTGGCTCCCGGAGGCGGACTTCATGGACTCCCACCACCCGCTTTACCGCGGGTCGGTGGCGTTCACCGCCCGGCTGGTCGCGGAACTGAATCCGGCGAGCCGAGCCCCGTAAGGGGCCGGGTGGGTCCGACGCACCCGGCCCCTTACGGGGCTCGGCTCGCTTCGCTCCACCAGTCCTTCGGCATCAGGTCGTTCCCCGCGGCCGTCGCCAGTGCCCTCAGCATAGCCGGGTCGATGGTGCTCCGCACGAAGCGTTGCGACCCGTCGGCCATCGCCACGTTCATGCCGGCGCCGCTCGACCAGAGCCACCCGAGTTCCGCCGCGTGGTTCCCCCCGAACGGGCGGCCCGGACCGATGTGCGGCGTCGCCTCCGACACGAACGGCCGCACCGTCGCCGGGCCGCCGTGTGCCCAGCGCCCGGGATCGTGGGCCGTTTCGACGAGCGCCAGCGTACTCGACAGCCCGTCCGGGAAGCTGTCGGGGATGCGGGTGCGCCGGTCGTACCCGAACGCCCCGACTCGCGGCCCCTTCTCCAGCTCGGCCGCGTCCACCCCGACGCCCGAGACACCGACGTATTGAAGGACCGCCGTCCGGGGCACGTCCCGACCGCCGGCGTCGCGGTCGAGCACGTCAGACGACGGGCAGACAAGGTGAGGGAGAACGGTTTCGGCGGCGTCGGAATTCGAGGCGGCGTCGGCCGGGGCGGTGAGGTCGAACCGCTTGAACAAGCTCCCCTGTTCCATGTGCGGCAGGAGCCCGACCACCCAGCTCAGCCGCCGGTCCGGCGGGACGTAGGGGAGCGGAAGCGTCGCCGAGAACGACCCGTTCACGTCGTGGTAGCCGTGAACGGCCCGCGCCAGGCACCCGATATGGCACTGGCACTTCGCCCTGGCCGCGGCCTCCCGGACGCGCTGGACCGCGGGGAGGAACCACCCCGCGCAGCCC
>DASPHQ010000112.1:0-4595 GCA_035629595.1 Urbifossiella sp.
CCGAGGGGCGGTGGCGGGTGCCGCGCTGGCTGCTCCGCACCGGCGACGCCTCGTACTCGCTGTACCTGACTCACACCACCGTCTACGTCGCCGCCCTGGCTGTGGGGATGAAGGTGCCGCACACGCCCGTCGCGCATCTGACCGGGCTGGCGGGCACGCTCGCCGCCGCGCTCGCGGCCGGGTTCGCCTTCTACGCGCTGGTCGAGAAGCCACTTCTGAACCTCGGGCGGCGCCGCCGGACGCCGAGCGCGCCGGTCGCGGAGCCCGGGATCGCCTCAACCCGGCGGGCGGCGTGAACCGATAACGACTGTGACGATCGTGCCGGTCGCGCGGGCGGCGGTCGCCGTCCTTGCGAGGTCGCGGCCGTGGCGCAACGCTTCCACAACGTCCAAGCGCTGCGCGCGGTGGCGTGCCTGCTGATCCTCCTCGTCCACCTCCGCATCTGGGACCACATGTTCGCGGGGGGGACGCCCTGCGTCCCCGGCTACGGCGCCCTCGACTACTTCGGCATCGCCTGCGTCGACCTGTTCTTCGTCCTGTCCGGGTTCATCATCTTCGGCACGAACCGCAAGCACATCGGCCGCCCGGCCGCGGTGCCGGGGTACCTGTTCCGGCGGGCGTGGCGCATCTACCCGACGTACTGGGCGGGGGTGGCCCTGATGCTGGCGTCGCGGGGGGCGTTCTTCGGGTGGCCGCCGCTCGACGCCGAGTCCGTCCGGCTGCTGCCGGAGGTGCTGACGCTGGCGCCGCTGCCGCTCCACAACCCGCTCCTCAACCCGGCGTGGACGCTGACTTACGAGGTGATGTTCTACGCCGCGTTCGGCGCGCTCCTGTGCCTGCCGCCGCGGGCCGCGCTGGCCGGGCTCGGGGCGTGGGGTGCCGTCGTCACCGCGGGGCTGTTCACGACGGGACCGACCGACCCGTGGGCGGTTCACCCGCTCAGCCCGTTCGTGTTGGAATTCCTCGCCGGCTGCGGTATTGCGTGGCTCGCCGGCCGCGGCGCCCTGCGGTGGCCGGGGGCGGCGCTCGTCGCGGGGCTCGGCTGGGGGGCGGCCGCGGCGGTGATCCTTGCCGGCGTGCCGGGGTTGAACGGCACGGACCTGGCCAGCCAGCGGGTGCGGGTGCTGGGGTTCGGCCCGGCGGTGGTGCTGCTCGTGTACGCGGGGGTCGCGGCCGAGGGGCGGTGGCCGCGGCGGGTGCCGCGCTGGCTGCTCCTCGTCGGCGACGCCTCGTACTCGCTGTACCTGTCGCACTTCGCCGTGCTGACCGCCGCCGTGTACGTGGGGATGCGGGTGCCGCACACGCGCCTCCCGCACCTGATCGGGTTCGGGGTCACGCTCGCGGCCGTGTTCGCGGTCGGGTTCGCGTTCTACGCGCTGGTCGAGAAGCCGCTGCTGAACGTGGGGCGGCGCCGGCCGCCGGCGCCGGTCGTGGACAGGCCGCCGGTGGAGGCTCCGGCTCCGGTCCGGCGGGCGGCGTAACGGGGGCGGGCATGACGCAACACTTCCACAACGTCCAGGCGCTGCGCGGGGTCGCGTGCCTGATGGTCGTCCTCGGCCACCTTCGGTCTTGGGACGTCGCGTTCGTCGGCGGCACGCCCGGCTTCGGCGTCATCAAGTACTTCGGGTTCGCCGGGGTGGACCTGTTCTTCGTCCTGTCCGGGTTCATCATCACGGCCACGAACCGCAAGTCCATCGGCCGCCCGGCCGCGTTGCCGGGCTACCTGTTCCGCCGGGCGTGGCGCATTTATCCGACCTACTGGGCGGCGATGGTCCTGATCGTCGCGGCAGCGTGGGCGACCATCGGGGCGGAAGCGCTCCTCTCCGAGGCCGCCGGGCGCTGGCCGGAGTGGACGGCCCTGGCGCCGCTGGACGACACCAACCCGGTCATCGGCCCGGCGTGGACGCTGACCTACGAGCTGATGTTCTACGCCGCGTTCGGCCTGCTCCTGTGCCTGCCGCCGCGGGCGGCCGCGGCCGGGCTCGCCGCGTGGGCGGTCGTCGTGACCGCGGCGCTCTTCACGCCGGTGCCGACGAACCGGTGGGCGGTGCTGCCGCTGAGCCCGTTCGTGTTCGAGTTCCTGGGCGGGTGCCTGGTCGCGTGGCTGACCGGCCGCAGCGTCCGCGGGCGGCCGGGGGCGGCGCTCGCCGCCGGGCTGGCGTGGGCGACGGTCGGGATCGTGGTCGTCGCCGCGGGGCCGATCGACTACGGGGTCGCGATCGGCGCGGTTCGGCTGCGGGTGCTGGTGTTCGGCCCGGCGGCGGTGCTGATCGTGTACGCGGCGGTGGCGGCCGAGGGGCGGTGGCGGGTGCCGCGCTGGCTGCTCCGCACCGGCGACGCCTCGTACTCGCTCTACCTCACCCACGGCGCCGTCATGCTCGCCGCCATCTACCTGGGGACGAAGGTGCCGCACACGCGCGTCCCGCACCTGACCGGGCTGGTGGTCACGCTCGGCGTCGCGCTCGCGGTCGGGTTCGTGTTCTACGCGCTGGTCGAGAAGCCGCTGCTGAACCTGGGGCGGCGCCGGCCGAAGCCCGCGCCGGCGGTGGCGGTGCCGGCGGTGCCGCTGTCGCGGGCGGCGTGAGCGGTGTTGAAACCGCCCGGTTTTAGCCCGGAGGGCGTCGGCGTGTAGCCCGGGGTGCAACCCCGGGCGGGCTACGGCGGAGACGGATGTGCGTGGCTCCGACGTGCCACGCCCAGGCCGCCCGGGGTTGCACCCCGGGCTACACGCCGAGGCCCTCCGGGCTCAAGACCCGAGCGCGGGTTGCCTCGGCCGGCGCCGGCGCGCACAATCAGGGGGTGCCTCCCGAGGTGCCCATGCTCCCCATCGACCGCCGCCAACTCCTCCAGACCGCCGGCGCCGGGTTCGGCCTCGTCGCCCTCGCCGACCTGCTACGCGCACAGGCGCCGGCGCCCGGGCCGCTGGCGCCGCGGCCGGCGCACTTCCCCGCGAAGGCGAAGGCCGTCATCTGGCTGTTCATGGAAGGCGCCCCGAGCGGGGTCGACCTGTTCGACCCCAAGCCGGCGCTCGACCGCAACGACGGCAAGCGCATCCCCATCGACGTGTTCAACGGCAGCCCCGGGCCGCTGATGAAGTCGCCGTTCACGTTCCGCCGCCACGGCCAGTCCGGGGCGTGGGTGTGCGACCGCTACCCGAACGTCGCCAAGCACGCCGACGAGCTCGCGTTCGTGAAGTCGCTCTACTCCGAGTCGAACGACCACGTCCCGGCGCTGTACCAGATCAACACCGGCATCGGCCGGCCCGGCTTCCCCTCCGCCGGGTCGTGGGTCACCTACGGCCTCGGCAGCGAGAACCAGAACCTCCCGGGGTTCGTGGTCCTCGGCAACAGCCAGGGGGTGAAGGGCGGGCCGATCAACTGGTCGGCGGGGTTCCTGCCGTCGGCGCACCAGGGGACGCTGTTCCGCCCCGAGGGGAACCCGGTGCTGAACCTCCGCCGCCCCGGCGGCGTGACCGCCGCGGACCAGCGGGCGCAGCTCGACCTGATGGCCCGGCTGAACGCGGATCATTTGCGCGCCCGTCCCGGCGAGCCGGACCTGTCGGCGCGGATCGAGTCGTTCGAGCTGGCGTACCGGATGCAGGCCGAGGCCGCGGATCTGCTCGACGTGTCGAAGGAGCCGGCCGCGACGCGCACCATGTACGGCATCGACGACGCCCGCAGCCGGTCGTTCGGGACGAAGTGCCTGCACGCCCGCCGGCTGATCGAGCGCGGGGTGCGGTTCGTGCAGGTGTACTCGGACGGCGAGTGGGACGCGCACTCGGACCTGCGGGGGAACCACACCCAGCACTGCGCCGCGACCGACGTGCCGATCGACGGGCTGCTGACGGACCTGAAGCGGCGCGGGCTGCTGGACTCGACGCTGGTGATCTGGGGCGGCGAGTTCGGGCGGATGCCGGTGTCGCAGGGGGGCGGCGGCCGCGACCACAACCCGCACGGCTTCCTGTGCTGGCTGGCGGGTGCGGGGATCAAGGGCGGGGCGAGCCACGGCGAGACGGACGAGTTCGGCCACCGGGCGGTGACGGACCGGACGTCAGTTCACGACCTGCACGCGACGATGCTGCACCTGTTGGGGGTGGACCACCGGCGGCTGACGTACTTCCACAACGGCCGCTCGTACCGGCTGACCGACGTGGCCGGCGAGGTGCTGACGCGGGTGCTGGCGTAGCGACGGTCGCGGGGATGGCGAGCCGAGCCCCGTGAGGGGCCGGGTGCGTCGGCAGCACTTACACGTTTCAACGGCCGTTCCGCGGCCCACATCGTTGCGACGGGACGGACCGTGGAGGTGGAGTTCGACGAGGCCTTCGAGTTTCAATGGCCGCTCCGCGGCCCACATCGTTGCGTCTCGGAACCGCGTTCGGCTGCGCGGCGGCCTACACGCTCGTGATGCTCGTTTCAATGGCCGCTCCGCGGCCCACATCGTTGCGACGCGTTCTGGCGCGGGTGAACGGGGACAAGGTGGAGTGGGCGCGTTTCAATGGCCGCTCCGCGGCCCACATCGTTGCGACCCAAGGACGCCAAGGTCGTCTGGACCAAGGTGACCGTTTCAATGGCCGCTCCGCGGCCCACATCGTTGCG
>DASPHQ010000113.1:0-5767 GCA_035629595.1 Urbifossiella sp.
GAATTCATCCTTCATCCTTCATCCCTCATCCCTCCCCCAAAGGGGGTTCGCATGGACGCGACCGGGAAGTGGACCAAGCGCGGCGTGTGGACGACCCTGGCCGCGGTGATCGCCATCGGGTGCAACCCGATCACCCTGCCGTTCGTCCTCCTGCGCACCGAGGCGAAGATCCCGGCGCAGTACGCGCTCCGGCCGAAGGAAGGCCCGAAGCACGACAAGGACGAGGAGATCAAGGTTCTCGTCATCGCCGGGATGGCACCCGGGTCGGTGAACGCCGAGTTCGTCGGGTCGGAGCGCGAGCTGGCGTCGGCCATCGCCAAGAAGCTGCCGGAGATCGGCAAGGCGAACAAGGAAGTATTCTCCGTCGTCCCGCCGCACGAGCTCGACACGTTCAAGATGCAGAACCCGAACTGGCGCAGCATGAGCGCCGCCGCGATCGGCAAGCGGCTCAAGGCCGACTACGTGCTCGAGATGACGCTCAGCGGCCTCCAAATGTACCAGCCGGGGGCACTGAACCAGATTTACGATGGGAAGGCGCAGCTCTCGGTCGCGGTGACGGACACGACCGCGGAGCGCGCCGAGCCGAAGTTCCGCTACGAGTTCACAGTCTCCCACCCCGGCTTCCCGCGGCCCGCGGACACGATGTCGCCGTCGCAGTTCAAGATGGAGTTCCTGGACAAGCTCGCCCAGGAAGTGGTGTTCCGCCACGTCGACCACAAGGCCGCCGAGGGGATCGCTTCGCGGTGACAGTGGAGCCTGATCGCATGAAAGCCCGGGGACGGCCGTCCCCGGGCTTTCGCCGTTCCTACACTTCCCGCATGTCGCTCGTCTGGGTCAACGGCTCCCTGCTCGACAAGGCCGCCGCCCGGGTCAGCCCGTTCGACCACGGGTTCCTCTACGGCGACGGCGTGTGGGAGCCGCTCCGCGTCTTCGGCGGCCGCCTGTTCCGCCCCGACGAACATTTCCAGCTTCTGTCCGAAGCTGCCGACCGGATCAGCCTCACGCTCCCGTACACGCCGGACGAGTTGACCTCCGCGACGGAAGCCACCGTGGCGGCGAACCGTCGAACGGAAGGCTACTGCCGAGTCATCGTCACCCGGGGGCCGGGCACTGTCGGCCCCGACCCGAGAAAGCTCGACCCACAGGTCTTCATCACCGCGGAGGAATACCAGCCCTTTCCCTCCGAACTGTACACGACTGGACTGCACGCCGAATCCGCCCCGTACCCGGTCCCGCAAGACCCGTTGGTGTGGGTCCGGGTGCTCGGGCAGCCGCACGTGGTCCGGGCGAAGCAGCACGCCCTCTCTCGCGGTTGCCTGGAGGGAATCATCTGGGACGAAGCCGGCGAGATGCTGTGGGCGACGGAAGGGAACATTTGCGTCGTCCGACCCGGCAGTCGTGTCGTCGGCGTCGCCGGGCCGTGGGGGGTGGGGCTCCCGAACCGCACGATGGCCGAGGTCGTGAGCGCGGCGGGGTATGAACTCCGGGTCGAGGGCAAGGTCGGACTCGGCACGCTGGCTGGGGCTGACGAGGCGTTCATCGCCGGTACGGCGTGCGGGATCGTCGGACTCACCCGTCTCAACGGCCAACCCATCGGCAGCGGCAGCGAAGGCCCGGTGACGCGGCAGGTGCGCGAGGCGTACCACGCCCTCACCCGCGGGGCGGATACAATACCCGCGGAAGGAGGTGTGCCGTGATCACCATCCGCCGCGTCCTCGCCCCGACCGACTTCAGCGAGTCGTCCGTCCCCGCCGTCCGCTACGCCGCCGAGCTGGCGACGCAGTTCGGCGCCGAACTCACGCTCCTGCACGTCGTGCAAGACCTGACGCTCGTCGTCCCCGACGTAATGATGCCGACGCCGGTCACGATGCCCGCGCTCGCCGACATGGTGGAGGGCGGAAAGGCCGGCCTGGTCGCGTTCGTCAAGCGGCTCGGGCTGGAAGCGCTGAACCCGAAGACCGAGGTGCGCATGGGCGCCCCCGCAGCCGAGATCGTGACCGCGGCCGCGGACCTGAAGGTCGATCTGCTGTGCATCGGCACCCACGGCCGGACCGGGCTGGCGCACTTCCTCCTCGGCAGCGTCGCCGAGCGGATCGTGCGGCACGCGCCGTGTCCGGTTCTGACCGTCCGCCCGCCGGTGAAGTGACGCCGCGGACGCCACCCGGGGCGTTGCCCCGGGCTACGATGTCCCACCCCTTCGGGGTGAAGAGGGGCACCCGGTTTTCAGGCCAACGGCCTGGGATAGCATAGCCCGGGGCAACGCCCCGGGTCACCAAGCACCGGACCCCCGACCACATGCTCTCCGACCTCACCAACGACGTGATCGCCAAGCGTGACCGACTTCTTGCCGTGCTCGGCGAACTGCCCGGCGTCGCGGTCGCGTTCAGCGGCGGCATCGACAGCACCGTCGTCGCGCAGGCCGCGCACCTCGCGCTCGGCGACCGGGCCGTCGCGGTCACGGCCGACAGCCCGAGCGTGCCGCGGACCGAGCTCGCCACCGCACGCGAACTCGCGGCCCTCATCGGCATCCGGCACGTCGTCGTCGCCACGGACGAGTTCGAGAACCCGGACTACCTGCGGAACGACGGCGCCCGCTGCTACCACTGCAAGAGCGAGCTGTACGCGCGGGTCGAAGAACTGCTGCCGCGGCTCGGGGTGCCGGTGATCGCCAGCGGGGCGAACCTCGACGACAACGGCGACTACCGCCCCGGCCTCGCCGCCGCCGCGGAGCACGCCGTCCGCCACCCACTGCAGGAGGCCGGGTTCACGAAGGCCGACGTGCGGGCGGTGGCGCGGCACTGGAACCTGCCGACGTGGGACAAGCCCGCCGCCCCGTGCCTGTCCAGCCGGCTGGCGCCGGGCCTGGCGGTGACGCCCGAGCGCACCCGCCGCGTCGAGGACGCAGAAGCGTATTTGAGGGAACTCGGTCTGCGCGAGTGCCGCGTCCGCTATCACGACGGCGACCTGGCCCGCGTCGAGGTGCCGGCCGGCGAGATCGCGCGGCTGGCCGACGAGGCGGTGCGCACGGGGCTGGCCCGCGAGTTCCGCCGCCTCGGGTTCAAGTTCGTGACGCTCGACCTGGACGGCTTCCGCTCCGGGAGCCTGAACGAGCTGGTGCCGCTGGAACTGAAGGCCCGTTTCACCCCGACCGCGAAGCCGACATGACTCCCCTTCCCGCCGCCCGCGCGCTCGACCAGTTCTACCTCGACGCCCGCAGCCGGGTGCTCGACCTCGCCGCCACGCTCGACCGCATCGGACGCGGCGCGGACACCGCATCGGTCGCGGCCGACCCGCGGCTGGCGCTGCTGCGGCAGGCTCTGGAGGTGCTGTTGAGCGACGCCCCGAACCGGGCCGAGCGGGTGCAGCAGGTGTTCTCGCTGGCCTACGACGCCGGGTGGGAACGGCCGAAGCCGCGGTTCTGAACGCGCGCAGGCGAGCGGCCCGCGTCAGCGGGCTGTTCCTCAGCACCTCGTTGTGCTGAGGAACAGCCCGCTGACGCGGGCCACTCGCCTTCTTTCACGCTTACGGCCGCAGGGTGCCCGGCAGGGCGTTGGCGTCGAGCCGGTACTGGAGGCGGTCGCTGGTCAGCTCCGACTCCACCCGGCCGATTCGGTCCTTCACCTGCACCCGGACGGCGCCGGTCATCGACACCTCGCCGGAGCCGGCCTGGAACGACAGGCTGTCGCACGTCCCCTCGGCCCCGAAGCCGACGAACCGCACCCGGCCCGACGCCACCACCGACGACGGACCCGAACCCTTCTCGGGGCTCTTCACGTCCACCTTCTCGCAGACGACGCGCAGGACCAGGTCGTCGCCGCTCTTCACCTCGAACATCGGCTCGCCCTCGCCGACCCGCAGCAGGATGCGGAAGCGGTTCGCGGTCGCGGCCACCTGCTGCACGGCCGCGGCGGGAGCCGGGCGGGTGGCCGGGGCGGGGTCGATCGACGGGGTCGGCGGCACGGCCGACGGCGGGGTCGGGACGACGGCCGACGGGGCCGGCGGCGTCGGAATCAGCGAAGTCGTCGGGGCGGTCGGCTCGACCGTCACCGGCGGCGTCGGGGGCGCCGTCGGGGCGGCGGCCTTCGGGGCGGCCGGGATCATGGGCGGGAGGTCCGGCAGGGTCGTCCCGGAGGCCGGGATCACGACCGGGGTCGGCACCGACGCCGGCCGCGGCAGCTCGACCTTCACCGGCGTCGGCAGTTCTGGCAGCTTCGACTGCGGGGCGCTCATCGGCGCCGGCAGCATCGGCAGGTCCGCCGCGACCACGCTCGGGATCGGCAGCGAGGCCGGCGTCGGCAGGGCCGGTGGGGGCACGGCCGGCAGCAGCGCCGGCTTGGAGCCGGCGTTCGGCACCTTCGGGTCGGCGGGGGGGGCGTCGCCGGCCCGGTGCGGGGTGTCCGGCCGGGAGCACTGGCCGGCCACGGCCAGCCCGCCGAGCGACACCCCGAGGATGCCGGCCATGATCTTGTACCGGGAAATCGTCATCGCCTCGTCTCCTGGCGGGCTGGTCGAACGGGGGAACCCGCGGCGTTCCGGTGCCGCGGGGGCCGACCTGCCCGGGTCAACGCGGCGGGAAAATAGCGGCACGTTCTTGCCGTGTCTGCGCCACTTGCCGGGGAGGCAGTGGGGAGTGGGCAGTGGGCAGTGGGCAGTGGGCAGGGAAAACAGAGAAGCCCGGGGACGGCCGTCCCCGGGCTTTCTTGACTGTCCACTGTCCACTGCCCACTGCTCACTTCTTCAAATACGCGTCGTGGAATGCCACCGTCGCGTCGGCGAGGTCGCGGGCGGTCTTCGCCAGGTTCTCGTCCTTGCGGTAGTTGCCGCCGAGCTCCAGCTGGATGGCGTCGATGGCGTAGCCGGTGTGGCTGCCGTAGTTGCCGACCGTGAACCCGCCGGTGTAGCCGGTCTCTTCCTTCGCCTTCTCGCCGGCGTCGAACCGCGGCAGCACCTTGTTGCCGGTCCGCTCGAACCGGCCGAGGATGCTGTTCTTGCCGTTCACCGCCGCGAACCCGTGCCGCTGCCGCAGCAGCACCACCGACTTGCCGTTCTGCGTGCCGCGGAGCAGCGCGTCCGGGTACTTTCCCTGGCCGTGGATGTCCAGGAGGATGCCGTTGTTGTGCTTCTCCTTCACCGCCTTCAGGGCGGCGATCAGCGGCGTGTGGTAGGCGTCGTAATAGGCCTTCGCCTCCTTCACCTCGTAGGCCTGGTCGGCGGCGCGGTTGGCGTCCACGAACTTGCGGTCGTACTTGGCGATCACCACCCACGGCTTCTTGCCCATCTGCTTCTCGATCTCGGCGGCGTACGCCTTCGCCAGCTTGTCGGTGTTGGTGTCGCGGAGTTTGGCGAACTGCTTGACGCCGACGCCCATCCGCTCGGGCACGCCGGGAATCTTCTCGGTGCCGCCGTGCGAGGCGACGATGATGATCGGCAGCGTGCCGGTCTGCACCTCGACGAGCGCCTTCGCGTCGGCCTTGTCGTCGGCCGACGAGGCGGCGGGCAGGGCCAGCGGGGCGGCGCAGAGGAGCAGGGCGAGCCGGCGGCGGGCGGACAGCATGGAACCCCCGGGAACGGACGGCGGGACGGCGGCCGGGTCGTTCCGGCTCACTTCCCCGCGTCCGTACTGTACCCGCCCGGGTGTCCGCCGGGTAGCGGCGGGTCAGTCGCGGACCGGCACCGTGCCGAGCGGAACGGTCAGTCGGTTGAACAGGCCTGTGAAGTCGATCGTCGGGACCGACGCGGGCCGGACGACCCGCGGGACGGTGACGGC
>DASPHQ010000114.1:0-11687 GCA_035629595.1 Urbifossiella sp.
GCCAAGCAGTTCCGTCGGGTCGCCACCCGGTACGAGAAGAAGGCGGCGAACTTCCTGGCCTTCGCCTGGGTCGCCGCACTCGTCGTGATGATGAAGTAGCCCTGGCCACGCAGGCTGCCTACCTCGTGTCCACACGGCCTACACGCCGACGCCCTCCGGGCTCAAACCCGAGCCAGCGTCCTGCATTTCGACCGAGCATGCCGACGACGCTGACCGTCGCGCTCCGCGGCCGGCCAGCGATCCCCGCACCCAATCCCGTCCCGTCCCCCTCGAATAGCGTGTGAGGGCGGGGCCGCCGGTCCGGTATCCCCGCCCGAGGGGGAACATTCATGTTCGGTTCGCTCCGGCTCGGCAAGTTCTTCGGCATCGACACGTACGTCCACGGCACGTTCTGGCTCCTCCCGCTGTTCGTGTTCGTCAGCGGGGCCGCGGCCGGCGACGCGACCGGGGCCGTGGGTGAGGTGCTGTTCCTGTTCGCGCTGTTCGGCTGCGTCGCCCTCCACGAGGTCGGCCACGCCCTCGCCGCGCGGTATTATGGCGTCCGCACCCGCGACATCACCCTGTACCCGATGGGCGGCGTTGCCAGCCTGGAGCGGATGCCCGAGAAGCCGGGGCAAGAAATCGTCATCGCCCTGGCCGGGCCGGTGGTGAACGTCGTGATCGCCGCCGGTATCTTTGCGGGCCTGCTGGGCGGCGTCGTCGCACTTCCTGGCTTGTGGGATTTCTCGGCCGCCGATCCGCTCGACGGGTTCGTGGTCCGGTTGATGGCGGTGAACGTCGGCCTGGTGCTGTTCAACCTGATCCCGGCGTTCCCGATGGACGGCGGCCGCGTGCTGCGGGCGGTGCTCGCCACCGGCATGACCCGGCTGGATGCGACCCGGGCCGCGGTCGGCGTCGGCAGCGCGCTGGCGGTGGGGGGCGGCGTCTACGGGCTGATGGCCGGCAACTTCATGCTCGCGTTTGTGGCCGTGGTCGTGTTTCTGCTCGGGCACGCCGAATTGGCCGCGGTCCGCGTCGAAGACGCCCGCCGCCGCTGGCGCGGGCCGGCCGACGCGGACGACGTGGTGCGTGTGATCGAGGTGCGACCGCACGACTCGTACACCGGCTGGGTGTGGGACGCCCGCCGGCAGGTGTGGGTGGAGTGGCGCGATGGCGTCGCGGTCCGCGAGGTGTATCCGTGATCGGGCGAAGCCCACCGGCCGCGGCCGGTGGGCTTTCTCGACTCTCCCTCAACCTCGCTCACGCCGAACGCCGATACAATCGTTACGGTCCGCACCGCCGCCCCGGTCGGGAAGCCGCCTCCCACCCCGGTGGCCGATGACCGTCGCACCCGCCCCGCCGAAGCCCCCCGACCCCGACGTACTGCCCGTCGGCGGGCCGCTCGCCACCGCCCTCGTCGGCCTCGGCGACTGGACGCTCTTCTCGCTCCGCGCCGTGTCGGGGATGTTCCACCACTCGTTCAGCGGCCGCGAGTGGCTCCGCGTCGCGGTGGACATCGGCGTCAACAGCCTGTCCGTGGTCATCGTCACCGGCCTGTTCATCGGCATGGTCCTGGCCGTGCAGACGTACAACCAGTTCCACACCGTCGGGCTCGAAACGTCGCTCGGGGCGGTGATCCACCTGTCGGTCGTGCGGGAACTCGGGCCGGTGCTGTCGTCGGTGATGCTGGCCGGCCGCGTCGGCGGGGCGATGGCCGCGGAGCTGGCGACGATGCGCGTCAGCGAGCAGATCGACGCGCTGGCCTGCCTCGGCGTGGACCCGGTGAAGCACCTCGTCGCCCCGCGGTTCCTCGCCTGCCTGCTGATGATCCCGATGCTGACCGTGTTCGCCGACGTCGCCGGCCTCGTCGGCTGCACCATCATCTGCCTCCACGTCTACGGCATCGACACCCACCACTACTGGGAGCACTCGCGGAACTACGTCGGCGTGTGGGACGTGTTCGTGGGCGTGGCGAAGGCGTTCGTGCTGGGCGGCGTGATGGCGCTGATCGCCTGCCACCGCGGGTTCCACAGCAAGGCCGGGGCCGCGGGCGTGGGCCGGGCCGCGACCCAGGCGTTCGTGTTCGCCTTCGTGTCGATCATCGTGCTGGATTTCGTGCTGTCGATGTTCGCCAACAGCATCCACGACATCGTGTGGCCCGACGCCAAGTCGAAGGTGATGTGACGTGGCCGACCCGCTCATCCAACTCCGCGGCGTGTCCGTCCGGTTCGGCCGGCAGCAGGTGCTGCGCAACCTCGACCTCGCCGTGGAGCCGCAGCAGACGGTGTGCGTGATCGGCGAGAGCGGCTGCGGCAAGACGGTGACGCTCAAGCTGCTGGTTGGCCTCCTGAAGCCGACCGCCGGCGACGTGCTGTTCGAGGGCCGCCGCGTGTCCGACCAGAGCGAGACCGAGCTGACGAAGATGCGGCTGCGGATGGGCTTCCTGTTCCAGCAGGCGGCGCTGTTCGACAGCCTGACGGTGTTCGAGAACGTGGCCTTCGGCCTCCGCGCCAAGGGCGGCTTCACGGAAGCCGACATCCGCACCCGGGTCCGCGACCGGCTGACGGAGGTGGGCCTGACCGCGGCCGCGGAGCCGAAAATGCCGGCGGAGCTGTCCGGCGGGATGCGGAAGCGCGTGGGCCTGGCGCGGGCGCTGGCCCTCGACCCGGACGTGATGCTCTACGACGAGCCGACCACCGGCCTCGACCCGATCATGACGGACGTGATTAACGAACTGATCCTCCGCACCCGGGGCCGCCGGCCGGTGACGAGCATCGTGGTGACGCACGAGCTGCGGACGGTCCACAAGGTCGCCGACCGGGTGGTGATGCTGGAACCCCTGGCCCGGCTGACGCCGGACGAGCCGCAGGTGCTGTACGACGGCCCCCCGGCCGGGCTGGCGACCGCGACCGACCCGCGGGTGCGCGAGTTCGTGGAGGGCGACGCCGCCCGCCGGATCGGAGCCGAAGAGTAGTCGCCAGTGGAGAGTTGACAGTGGCCAGCCGGCTTCACTGTCCTCTGTCCTCTGCCCTCTGTCCTCTGGTGTGTCAGTGGCCGAGCAGAAGTTACGCATGCGGCTCGGGCTGTTCGTCGGGGCGACGCTCGTCGTCACCGCCGTCCTCGTCGTGCTGTTCGGGAAGGCGCCGCAGCTGTTCGCCACGAAGCTGACCTACACCGTGCTGTTCCCCGAGGCGCCGGGGCTGACGCAGGGGACGCCGATCCGCAAGTCCGGCGTCCGCATCGGCGAGGTGAAGCAGATCGACCTCGACGCCAACACCGGCGAGGTGCGGGTGCTCATCACCGTGGACCCGAAGTACCCGCCGCGGACGAACGAGGCGCCGACCATCACCCGTGGCCTCCTCAGCGGCGACACCGCCCTCGACTTCCTCCCCCGGCTCGACCCCGCCACGAACCAGCCGCTGCCGCGCGGCGACGACATCCCGCCCGGCAGCGAGATCGTCGGCGTCCCGCCCATCACGTCGCGGAGCTTCCTGGGGCCGGCGTCGGGCGTGCTCACGTCGGCGCAGCAGTCGCTCGACCGGATGGTGTCGTCGTTCGAGAAGATCGAGAAGATCGCGCCGCAGTTCGAGAAGACGCTCCACGAGTACGAACTGCTCGCGCGCGACGTGCGGGCGTTCATCCCCGAGGTGCAGAAGACGAACAAGGCGATTCAGGACTTCGTCGGCGGCCCCGACCGGCCCGCGGCCCCGCTCCCGCCGGGGGCGGTCTCCGCGCTCGGCCCGCCGGTCGAGGGCGTCGATTCGGACAACCTCCGCAACACGCTGCGCGACATCCGGGCGCTGGTCGCCACCGTCCGCCCCGCGGTGGACGAACTCCGCGGCACCGTCAAGCGGGTCGAGCCGGAGGTTCTTGGCGCGGCGAAGTCCGCGAAGCAGACCTTCGACGCGGTGAACCAGGTTCTCTCGCCCGAGAACCAGAAGGAAGTGACCGCCCTGCTGAAGAACCTCAACGCGATCGGGCTCAACGTCCTGAAGCTGTCGGCCGGGTTCCAATCGCTCCTCGACGAGACGGAGAAGACCGTCAAGAACCTCGACGCCCGCACGGCCGGCCTGCCGGACGCGATCAACGACATCCGCGGGGCGGTGCGGCCATTCGGGACGCGCTCCGAGGCGCTGACGAAGGACGTGTCCGAGGCGGCGGCGACGTTGAACCTGGTGCTGACCGACGTGCGCGAGGTGGTGCGCGCCTTCGCGCGCGAGAACGGCACCGCCCAGCGCCTGCTGACCGACCCGACACTGTTCAACAACATCGACGCGGCCGCGGCGTCGTTGGCCCGGGTGCTGGCGCGGGCGGAGCGGATCGCCGGCGACCTGGAGGTGTTCGCCGACAAGGTCGCCCGCCGCCCCGAACTGATCGGCGTCGGCGGTGTGGTCCGCCCGAGCAGCGGGCTGAAGGACTCGCCGTTCGCCCCGACGCCGGTCCCGCCGGGCCTCCCCGCGTACCGCCCCGACTGGCCGCCGGCCGTCCCCGCGACCCGGCCGGCGCCGGACACCGGCCGCGGGCCGGTGCAGGGCTACCGCCCTTGAGTCGGAAAGCCCGGGGACGGCCGTCCCCGGGCTTCACCAGCTCACTTCGGCGCGTCGAACGCCGCGTCGTCGATCCGCTCCGGGAACTCCCACCCCTCGACCGTCCAGTCCTCGACCTGTCTGCCGTTCTGCCAGTACGTCACCCGGCCGGGCAGGAGGAGGCCGTCGGCCGCGCGGTGGTCGAGCAGCACGAACACCTTCTGCGTCTCGCTCCGATTCCCCGGCTCGACGTGCGCGAAACTCACCTGGAGGAGCCGGCTGGACTTCTCGTCGAACCACAGGCTGAAGACCGGCGTGCCCGGCGCGGCCGCCCGGAGCACGTCAACGGGGGTGCCGTTCAGCACGTCCTTCCGGGCCGCGAACACGACCGTCCGCGCGTCGGCGAGGGGGACCAGCAGTGCCATCCAGTGTCGGGCGATCATCTCCGCGCTGAGCGCGGCCTCGCGCTCCTGCACGTCGGGCATTTCGGAGGTGGTCGCCTTCCCGTCGCGGACGTTGCCGACCCAGAGGAGCGGACGGCGGAGGCGGACGAGGGTCGTCGGTAAGCCGCTGTCCGAGCTGAATTCGTCGGTCAGGGCCAGCCGGTCGGGCCACACCGCCTCGACGCGCCGGTTCGACGAGAACGACCGCCCCGGAGCGACAATGAAGCCCTTCAGCTTGAGACGGTTCACCTTCCCCCGCTCGATCCGAGCCGGGTTGTTGTCGGTGGCCGCCTTCACGGCGCGCTCCACGACGGCGACCGCGGCCGGCTCCGACTTTGCGGGCACAACGACCGCCGTAGGCGCGTCCTTCTCGGTGCTTTGAGGCACTTCCTTCGGCAGCTCCTTGCCGGAGCCGCCGCAGCCGGTGGCGAACGCGGCGGTCGCCGCGACGAAGAGGACCGATACCCACACGCCCCGCATTGCCGCGCCCCCCGGCCGGGAATCGGACCACTACGTCCGTTCTACCCCGTCCGGCGCACGGCCGCCATTCAGGACGCGGCAGGAGTCGGACGAGATCGCGGCCGCGGTTCCGGGCGGGCGGCGTCGGGGGGCGGGGTCAGGGATTCCGGTTGTGCGGCCGCGGCGGGGAACGACACCCGGAACAGCGACCCCTCGCCCGGCGTGCTCTCGACCTCAATGGTGCCGCCGAGTCGCTGGACGTACTCCTTGACGATCGCCAGCCCGAGCCCCGCGTGGACACCCGTTGCGGTGCGGGAGGCGTCGGCCCGGAAGAAGCGCTCGAAGATCTTGGCGCGGACCTCGTCGGTCATGCCGATGCCGGTGTCGCGGACCTCGAACAACACCCGCCCCGCGTCCGGCCTCACCGCGAGTTCCACCCGGCCGTTCGGCCGGTTGTACTCGACGGCGTTGTGAAGGAGGTTCATCAGCACCTCGCGGAGCCGGTCGGGGTCGGAGTCGAGCTCGGCGGGGCCGACCGCGGACAGCGTGAAGGTCATCCCGTGGGCCTCGGCCAGCGGACGGATGACGACGGCGCAGCTGCCGGCGAGTTCGGCCGCGTCAACCCGGCAGACGGCGCCGCGGGCGGTGCCGGCGTCGAGGCTGGCGAGCGTCATGATCCGCTCGACGAGCTGACCGAGTTGCTTGGCGATGCCGCGGCAGTCCTGGAGCGTGGTCCGGTACTGATCGGGGGTGCGCGGCTTCCGCAGGGACACGTCGATGGTGGCGAGGAGGGACGCGATCGGCGTGCGGAGTTCGTGGGAGATGTCGGCCACGGCTTCCTTCTCCCGGGCGAACGCGCCCCGTAGTTGGTCGAGCGTCTGGGTGAGGCGGGCATGAATCGGGGCGAGCTCGACGGAGAGAGCAGCACCCGTCACCGGTAGCGAGAAGTCCTTCTCCGACACCCGGCTAACGGCTTCCGACAAGGTGCGCATGGGCGCCAGCCCGCGGGCGACGATGAACCAGCCGCCGATGACCAGCGCCAGGAATGACCCGGCGGCGATGGCTGCGAGCCGCGTGCGGAGTTGGACGAGCTCGGCCCGAGTCTCGCGGTGCACCTTCTGCAACTCCTCGTCGCGCGCGGCCGCGTCCTCGGCCAGCCGGGCGTCGAGTTCGCCCTGCGGACGGGCGGCGTGGACGTACACACGAACCCAGAAGTCCGGCTGGACGCGGAACGCCCGCGTCTGCGGCCCGGGTCCCTGCGGGGCGGGGAGGACGGTCGTAGACTTCGCGCCCGACTGCGGGGCCGGCGGCAGACTCTGGGGCTCGAGCCACACGGGGAATGCCAGAGGCCGTGACCCCTGCGGCGTCGTCGCGGAACTCACGACGACGTGGCGGAACACTCCGTGCCCCGGGAGTTCGACGACCGCGGGCGGGAGCGCCTCCACGCCGGGTTCGTCGAAGCCCGACAGGTCGAGCGGCAGGTCGGCTTTCAGGGGGGCGGCCCTGACCGTGCCGAGCGGTTGCGGCGAGCGGCCGGGGTACAGCACGACCGCGTGGAACTGGTAATACCCGGGGTGCTCCACCTCCTCGAACAGCCGGTGGATCGTCACGGGAATCTGCACCCGCGCCACGGTCCGCGGCGACTGGAAGGCGATCCACGCCGGGGCCGATGAGCGGGCGACCGCAGCGACCGTCGAGGCGGCCGTGAGCGTTCCGCCCGGTCCGGACCCGGCAACCAGCCCCGGAATCCGGGCCAGGTACTCGCGAGCGTCGTCGTCCGGTGCCTTCCCGGGGAACGGGACTCGCGGCGGGTCGGGGAGACGGGGCACGCCGGGGTCGGACGGTCGTGCCTCCGGCGGGCGGCCGCCGCGCTGGGCGATGTTCCGCACCCACGCCCGGAGGAGTTCACCGGACAGGCTCCGCGCCTCCTGCAACAGCTCGGCGTCGAACTTGGCCTGGGCTTCGAGCCGCCGGGCCTTAAACGCCTCGGCGGTGCGGTCGGATTCGGCGCGCTCGCGGGCCTGGATGGCTTCGACCGCGTACCGGTCCACGAACGCCGCGATCAGCCCGAGGGCCACGGCGAGGAGCACGAGGAAGTAGCCGAGCAGCGACCGGCGGATCGAGCGCATGTGTCAGGGATGAGGGATGAGGGATGAAGGATGAACCGGCAGCCGACGCGGTTCGAGCTTCATCCTTCATCCCTCATCCTTCATCCTTTCTTCCCAGTGGCCGGCGGGTCGTCGTCGCCGCGGAGCATGTAGCCTTCGCCCCACCGCGTCAGGATCAGCGGCGGGTCGAACCCCTTGTCGATCTTGTTCCGCAGGTAGCGGATGTACACGTCCACCACGTTCGACGTGTTCTCGTCGTACTCGTCGTACAGGTGCTCCCAGATCATGCTCCGCGTGACGACCTTGCCGCGGTGGAACGCCAGGAACTCCAGCAGGGCGTACTCGCGCGGGGTCAGGTGGATCTGCTGCCCGGCGCGGCGGACCGTGCGGGCGGCGGTGTCGATGTCCATGTCGTAGCAGCGAAGGACCGGGTCTTTCTGCTGGTGCCCGCGGCGGACCAGGGCGCGGACGCGGGCGAAGAGTTCGTCCAGGTCCACCGGCTTGGTCAGGTAGTCGTCGGCCCCGATGTCGAGCCCGGCCACCTTGTCGGTGGTGGTGCCGCGGGCGGTGAGCATGAGGACGTGCGTCTTGATGCCGTCAGTCCGCCACTTCTTCAGGAGGGTCAGTCCGTCGATCTTGGGGAGCATGATGTCGAGAATCACCACGTCGTACTGCGTGGTCCGGGCCTTGACGTCGGCCTCCTCGCCGTCCGTCGCCACGTCGACCGCGAAGCCCTCTTCTTCGAGCCCCTGTCGGTAGGCCCGCATGAGTGCCTGAGTGTCCTCGACGAGCAACACGCGCACGGACCGCCCTCCAGGGCTGAACAACCCGTTTCCAGCCTTGAGTTTACCCCCGCCGCCATGAAGTGCGAATGAGAATCGCTCCGGGCACTCACCCCGCGACGAGTCGGGTTCGGCCGGCGAAGGCGAACGACTCGCGGACGTTTCGCTCCTCCGCGGCGACCTGCTCGGGCGGTGGCAGGTGGGCGACGCGCGGCAACGGATCCTTCCGCGCCGCGGCCGCCCGCCGGGCGAGTACGAGCGCCCGCGCCAGATCGCGACCCGGAACACGGCCGAGCGTCGCCCAGTAGCGATCGGTCAGGCACGGGATGAGGAGCGGGTCGCGGGTGATCATTTCGAGCTGGAATCGGACGCGCGGGTTCCCCTTCCGCAGCGCCGCGACGACCGCGGGGAGGTCGAGCACGCCCTGCCCCAGCGGCACCTCGGCGAGCCGGAACCCGTCGGCGTACTCCTCGAGGCCCATGTCTTTCAGGTGGACGGTGAACGCGAACGGAGCCAGCGCCGCGATGGTGGCGGCGGGGTCTTCGAGGAGCGCGAGGTTGTTGCCGGTGTCCACGCAGACGCCGACCCACTGGCTCGCCAGCCCACGGAGCAGGTCGAGGAGTTCGTCGGTGCGGAAGTCCTTGTGGTTCTCGACGGCGAGCTTCACGCCGGCGGCGCGGGCGAGCGGTTCGACCCGGTCGAGTGTCGCCTTCGCGGTCCGGGCGAACTGCGTGTAGTCGTCCGGTTTCGTGAACACCTCGTAGCGGCGACCGGCGAGCATCACGACACGCACGACCTCGGCGCCACACGCGCGGGCGGTGGCGAGTTCGGCGGCGAAGCGGTCACGGCCGGCGGCACTGTCATCGGGTAGCGACACGATCCCTTCCACCGCCACGCCGGCGGTTTCCGCGGCGCGACGGACCATAGCCCCCTCGGCTTCCATGCGGCGGCCGAGCGACAGTTGCACGGCGTTCGCGCCGCGCTCTTTGGCGAAGGCGATGAAGCGGGCCGGGTCGTTGAACGCCGCCCCCTCCCGGCGGGCGCGGATGCCGAACGAGTAGAGCAACAGCCCGAGGTTCGAGGCGGCCGGCGGGTCGTCGGCGCGGCTGACAGCCGCGGCGACGCCGGACGCGAGTACGGCGCGGCGGGTGAGGCGTGTCATCGCGGCTCAGTCGTGACTCAGGTTGTCGGGCGATTCGCAGGCCAGATCGCGGCAACCGCACGGTGCGGGGTGTTGACGTTGTAGGCGAGGCGGGTCGTGCGAACGGATCGGATTCGGGTTGACTAGTGAACATTCGTACCGTATGCTCTCGGGTGAGGTGTCGGGGTGTTCCCGCCGGCGCTGTCCGCCGCCCGGAAGTCGGACAGGCAGCTCCCGGAGAGGGTTAACACCCCGGCCCGCAAGTCCCTTCAGCGCATTCCGCGTGCTCTCGTCCCCGTTCACCGGGGCGCCGCGGGGTCGGTCGTCCGGGCGACCGCGGCAGGTTCGGCCTGCACCCCTGTGGCAGAGCGTTCGGCCGGGGGGAGCGATTCGCCGGAACCCGACACCTCCGCCGCCGGCGGTCGCCGTCCCGCGCAGCAATGCGCGGCCGATGACCGCCGGTTGGCGTTTCCGGTCGCAACATGGTTCCCAGCGCGGTTCGATCACGGTATGCTGGCGGTCGTTCACCCGCTCGTCATGGTGACGCATGACCACCACCCTGCCCGACCCCGACGCCGGGCTCGTCGAACGGCTCTGCGCCGGCGACCCGCTTGCCGCCTCCGACTTCTGCGTCGCCCACTTGAACGCCCTCGTCGAGCAACTGAGGCGCAGCTACCCGACGGCCCATGAACACGCCCTCTCCGAGGCCGCGGAAGACGCCCTACTCGCGTTCGTGAAGAACCCGCAAGCCTTCGACCCCGCCCGCGGCACGGTCGCCGGCTACCTCCGCATGGCCGCGAAGGCCGACCTGATCAACATCCAGAAGAAGGAGGCGCGACACCACCGCGACCGCACCGGCGCGGATTGTGTCGAAGACGCCCCCGACCCGCGGAACGAACTAGTGGACGAGGCCGACGGGCCGTCATTCGCCGACCACGGACTCGCGGCCGTGATCGCCGGCTTCACAGACGTGGAGCGGCTATTCTTCGACCTGATGCGGGATGGTGAGAAGCGCACTCAGGTGCTCGCCGTCGTGCTCGGGCTCGCCGACGCGGCGCCAGCGGAACAGACGACCCAAGTCAAGAAGATGCGGGACTGCCTCATCAAGCGGCTCCAGCGCAGGAGGGACGGACCATGAGCGCGGCACTCGATCATCTGGCCGAGCGGGTGAAGTCCGACCCGTGGTTCCTCGCCCACCCGCTCGCCGAATACGCGCGTTCGGCCGGGCTCGACGACGTGGCCCTTGCTGCGAAGTTGGGGTGCGCCGTCGCCGACCTGACCGCCGTCCGCCTGTGCCGAGCCCCCCAGCCCGACACGTTCCGCGCCGACCTCACGGTCGTTGCGGAGTGCTTCGGGCTGAACCTCTTCTCACTCCTCGCGGCCGTTCAGCATGGCACCGGACTGGCCCGGCTCCGCGAGGGAACGCAAGCCGGCGCCGACGCCGGCTGGCAGATCGCCGCCCAAGACCGCGAGACACCGGGGTGAAGCCGTGTCGCTCCCCGTCTGGTGTGCCGAACTCGCGGCGGCGTTCTGGCACAAGGCCGGCCCGCCGCCGCCGCCGCCGCGCGACCTCACCTACCCGGCGTTGTTCTTCGGCCTGAACGTCGAAGACCTCCGCGACCTGAGCGTCGGGCGCGTCGTCGGCTGGTTCCGCAACCGCGACATCCCCCTCCGCCTGACCGAAGCCGACCGCCGCCTCCGCGGCTGCCTCGTCGCGTCGCGCGGCGTCGGCTTCGCCTTCCTCGACCCGGCCGACGACCCCGCCGAGCGCCGCTTCACGCTCGCCCACGAGATCGCCCACTACCTCCGCGACTACTGGCAGCCACGCGTAGTCGCCGTCCGCCGACTCGGCCCGGACGCGGCGGCCGTGCTCGACGGCGACCGCCCGCCGACCACGGACGAACGGCTCCGCGCCGTGCTGCGGTCGGCCCCGGTCGGTCCGTTCACGCACCTCCTGGCCCGCGACGCCGACGCCCCCGCCACGGATGCCGAGCGCGAGGCCGAAGCCGCCGCGGACCGGCTCGCCTTCGAGTTGCTCGCCCCCGCCGCGGATGTCGGCGACACCCCCAGCGTTTCCCATCTCGTCCACCGGTTCGGTATCCCCGCCGGGCCGGCAGCTAGGTACGCCGAACTGCTCCTTCAACCTGCTGAACCCGAGGACCGGGCCTGGACGCGGCTCCTCCGCGGTGTTCGTCGAAGCTGACAATTCGTGCCCGCTTCCGCGGAGCTCATCCGTTATAACCGGGAAA